>JBGSXK010000620.1:0-16825 GCA_041751455.1 Anaerolineae bacterium | reverse complement strand
GTCGGAGCGGTGCTGGAAGTCACCAGCGCTCCCGGCGCAGGCACCCGCATCTGTGTCACCTGGCCGTGTGTCCCCAACTGACTTCTTGCCGCCGCACCCCCACACGGCAGCAGCAAACCGTCACACCTTTGCGCTCGAAGCACCTTTGCGTTAAAAATGCCAGTGAATCAGCGGCTTAATCGTAAAGGCAGCCCAATCCATGCGCATTATCGGCCTTATGTCCGGCACCTCAGCGGACGCAATCGACGCGGCACTGTGTGAGATTCAGGGCACGCCGCCTGCGCTCAAAATCCAGACGCTTCAGGCGCTCACCTTCCCCTACCCGGAAGGCTTCCAGCAGTGGATTCTCGACTGCTGCGATCCAAACCTGACCGGCGTGGACGAAATCTGTCGTCTGAATGTAGAACTAGGTATGCTGTTTGCTCAGGCCACCCAACAGCTTATCACGGCGGCAGGCTTAACCACGGCTGATATTGATCTGATCGGCTCACACGGTCAGACCATCTGGCATCATGTGGACAATCAGGGGCGTGCGCACTCCACACTACAAATCACCGAGGCCTCTGTCATCGCGCAGCAGACCGGCATCACCACTCTCAGCAACTTCCGCCCGCGCGACATCGCCGCTGGAGGACAGGGCGCGCCGCTGACGGCATATGCCGACTGGCTCCTGCTGCGCCACCCCCAACACTGGCGTGCGGTACAGAATATCGGCGGCATCGGCAATGTGACCTTTCTGCCACCGCTGACCGACAGCGAAAGCCAGCCGCTGGCCTTCGACACTGGCCCCGGCAACACCCTTATCGATGCCGCCATGACCCTTATCAGCGAAGGCCGCAGCACAATGGACAAAGGCGGCGCGCTGGCAAAACTGGGCAAGGTGAATGATCAGTGGGTCAGGCTGCGGCTGGTGCATCCCTACTTCCAACGCAAGCCCCCCAAAACCACCGGGCGCGAGCTGTTCAGCAAAGAGATGGCTGCCAATCTGGTCGCGCAGGGGCGGCAGCAAGGGATGCAGGATGCCGACATCATCGCCTCGCTGACAGCCTTTACCGCGCGCAGCATCGCCGATGCTTACCGTCGCTTTGCCCGCCCACCTATCGAAGAGGTGATCGTAGGCGGCGGCGGGCAGCGCAACCCGGTGCTGATGTCTATGCTGCGCGAGGCGCTTGCCCCGGCCAGCGTGCTCACGCATGAGGATATAGGCCTGGACAGCGATCATAAGGAAGCAATGGCCTTCGCGCTGCTGGCCTATGAAAGCTGGCATCAGCGCCCCGGTAGCCATCCCCGGCTGACAGGCGTACAGCAGCCCGTGGTCCTGGGGCAGATCACACCCGGCGAAAATTACATCAACCTTGTAAAACACACCTGGTGCGGACATTAACAATATTACAAAGCCGTTGGGTTTTACCAACGGCTTTAAAATCCCGATGCCAGTATTGTTGAAAGGGATGAATAGTACAATAAAGTAGTCAGACAATGTAAAAGGATAGATCACATGGTGACTGTAGAGTGGAATAACCCTGAAAAAACAATTATCCTCCTGAAAATGGTCGATCCCTGGAACTGGGAGGAGTTTTATCTGGCACAGGATGAGATTATGCTCATGACGGAAACTGTGTCCCACAGGATTTCTTTCATTATTGATGTGTCCCAGGCACGTAACATCCCCACCAACACAATGACACATTTTCGCAATTTGAGCCTCATCCACCACCCACAGCACCAGATTATCGTCTCGGTCGGTTCTGGGGCTTTAATGACCGCGCTCGGCCAGATTTTAATGAAACTGGTGCCGTCCCTCTCAAAACGGGTGTATACGGCGGCAGACTTTGCAGAAGCCTATGCCATCATCGCCAGGGAAGCATCCCAACCTGCCGAAGAAACCCCGGTGCAGCAGCCTGATTAACATGATGCGGTACATCGAGCCATGACCTACCTTCTGGGCATCGACGGCGGAGGCAGCACCGTGCGGGCAGTTGTCTGCACCATGGATCTGCACGTGCTGGCCGAAGTCACAGGCGAAACTGTTAACCCCAGTATCGTCGGACGCGACGAATCCGCGCGCCGCATCCAGGGGGCTATCAAGTCTGTGCTGGCCGCTGCCCACCACACCCCCGACGAAATTACAGCGGCTTGTGCAGGGATCGCGGGGGCGGCCAAATCGCACTCGGCCCACTGGCTGCAAGGTGTGATCGGTGTGGCGCTGCCTGCTGCGCACATTATCACAAGCGCCGATTACGAGATCGCGCTTGTGGGCGCACATGGCAAACGCGAGGGAGTGCTGGTACTGTGCGGCACGGGCAGCCTTGCTTACGGGGTCAATGCGGCAGGTGATACCGCCTTAGCAGGTGCATGGGGTTATCTCATCGACGATGAAGGCAGCGGCTACTGGATGGGCGCACAAGGACTGCGGGCGGTGGTTCGCGCTGCTGATGGTCGCGGACAGCCGACAGCTCTCACCGCTGTCATGCTGGAAGCCCTCAAGCTGTCCCAACCACTCGATCTCATCGCGTGGCTCTACCGCAGCCAGGCACCGCGAATGCGTGACGTAGCCGCGCTCGCGCCCCTGGTGCTGGACTGTGCTCAGGCAGGCGACCCACTGGCCTGGCAAATTGTCGAAGAAGGCGCGGCGGAACTGGCGCTGGCGGCAAAATCGGTACTGACACGGCTTGACCTGCCTATGCAGCAGATCGCCTTCGCAGGCAGCCTCCTGCGCAGAACCAATTTTCTCAGCGCATTACTGTGCCGCAAGCTTGGCCTGTCCGCTATTCCCCAGCCACTTTATGACCCGGCCATTGGCGCAGCCCTACTGGCACGGGAAAACCTGTCATCCTAGTACCGACTTTGCTACCCGTCCATAGGGCGTGAGCCGCATACTATATTCCTACTTTGGGCGGAAATCAGTGACGCACCGGACAGAATAGCTTATGCTAGAATGGGAAGTTTTATGTTCTTGCATGATAAGGAAAATTCTTATGCGTATCGGTTCAGGGTTACATACTTATGAGTGGGTTGAAAATTGGGCGAAGCTCCCTGAGAACATCCAACCCGGCTACACGCATGGCGTGGTTGAGGACTCTCAGGGACGCATCTACATTCACAACGCCAGCCCTCACGCCATTATTATTTTCGATGAAGACGGCAACTATCTCGATTCGTGGGGTGAAGAATTCGCTGCTGGCGCACATGGCCTGTTTTTGAACAGAGAGTCCGACGGTGAGTATCTCTATCTTTCCGCCACCAATCAGAATATCGTTGTCAAAACTACGCTCTATGGCAAAGAGGTGCTGCGCATCGAAACACCAGACCTACCACAGATTTACGACACGGAGAAAAAATTCGTCCCCACAGAAACAACAGTTGCGCCCAACGGTGACATTTATATCGCGGATGGTTACGGGCAGCCGTGGGTACATCGTTATACTGCACGTGGCGAGTACCTGCACTCCTTTGGTGGGCGTGGGGATGGCGAAGGCCAGCTTAACAACCCGCACGGGATTATGCTGGACACCCGCGGGAATGAACCGCTGCTGCTCGTTTCTGACCGGGGCAATCACCGCCTGCAATACTTCACGCTGGACGGCGAATTTGTCAAAATCACCGAAGGAATGCTGCGCCTGCCCTGCACCACAGATCAGCATGAGGATGAGATTTACATCCCTGACCTGCATTCGCGTCTGACAATCCTCGACCGGGATGACCAGCTCATTATGCACCTGGGAGAACGTGAGAACGGTTGGGAGATCCCCGGTTGGCCGAATATCGACCATTCCCTCCGTCAGACCGGCAATTTCACCTCCCCGCATGACCTGCATGTAGACAGGCGAGGCAATATCTACGTGGCCGAGTGGATTTCCGATGGCCGCATCACCAAACTGGAACGTGTATAACCTGCTCCTTACACAGGGGGTGCGCTGCGCCCCCACAACCTGACCTGTTTAACACTGTCAAGATAGGTATGCGCAAGGGGACAAGGCCTATACACTAATTTAGGGGAAGGAAACAACACACAAAGAGAAGATTAAATTATGTCACACACCAGCAATCCTTATGTCAGTATTGTACTGCCCACTTATAATCAGGGGGATTATCTACCTACCGCGTTGGAAAGCATTTTTAACCAGACCTGGCAGGATTTTGAGTTGATCGTGGTCAATGATGGTTCCACCGATCACACCGCCAAAGTCCTGGCTGACTACCAGCAGCGCCACGATTTTCAGGTGATCCACAAGACCAACGGCAAACTGCCACGTGCGCTCAACACCGGCTTTGAGCAGGTACGCGGTAAATACCTGACCTGGACTTCCTCGGATAATATCATGCTGCCCACCATGCTGGAGACACTGGTCAGGGCACTGGATAACCATCCAGAAGTCGGCTTTGTGTATGCCGATTGGGAAGTTATCGACGAGGTCGATCAACTGGTAGGCACGGTTCACACCCTGGAGCATGACCCGTACCTGCTTATGCGCCTCAACTACATTAATGCCTGCTTCCTGTACCGCCATGACTGTCAGGAAAAAATCGGCCTCTATAACCCGGAATATATCCTGGCAGAGGATTGGGAATACTGGTGGCGCATCTCTCGCACTTTCAAACTGATGCGTGTCCCGCAGGTGCTGTACCAGTACCGGGTACATAATGGCAGCCTGACCTCGGTGGCTGTCCTGACTGAAAAGCAGGGGCGATCCACAGGCTATCAAAAACTACTGGCCGATTTCCGTCGCCACCCGGTAGGCTGGTATCTTTCCCGGCTGAAATTTGAATGGCTGAAACTTCGCATGGGGCAGGACCCCAAACTTTATTTACAGCCGCATTTAAAAGGATAAACTCGCGATGGCACTTTCTCCAACAATAGAACTGGCGCTTAACTGGCTCGTGCATTCCGACGTGCGCCAGCGGGAGGGCATCGCGGTGGGCGGCATCAATCAGGGTTACAACTGGCAGGATCGCAGCTATCCGTTTGTTTACAGCGAGATTACAGGATATGCCATCAGTATGGATGTCTGCGCCTATCGCTGGACAGGTAATCCGCAGTATTTGACTTATGCTCAGGAAGCCGCCCACTTCCTGATAGGTGTGCAGGTACAGGATAACGAAAGCCCTTTGTATGGCGCGCTGCCGCAAGGCCGCAGCCTGCCTGAACTGGCGATTATCCCGCAGTATTTCAGTTTCGATGTGGCGATGTGCATTCAGGGCATGTTGGACTTGCAATTTACCCAGCCCGACCCGCAGGTCGCCCAAAGCGCAGAAATCATGGGCAACTGGTTGATCGGAAAAATGCAGAAGGAAAGTGGCGCGTTCCGGGCGTTGTACGATGCCGAAACAGACACCTGGGAACACATGGGCAACCAGTTCTTTGATGATTTAGGCTGTTTACATGCCAAACATGCAATTGGGTTGGTCAAGCTGTTCGAGGCAACAGGCGAGGAACGTTACGCCAACGCCGCGCGCGCCGTCTGTGATTGGGTACTTACGCTTCAGGATAACGACGGTGCATTCCGCGCCAGCGAGCGCCAACCGCAGATCGTCAGCCATCCCCACTGTTACACACTGGAAGGACTGCTTTACGCGCATTATATCCTGCGTGACGAGCGTTACTTCCTGGCGGCACAGCGCGGCGGGGAGTGGCTGGCCTCCCACGCCCAGAACCGCGACGGCTCAATCAATATTGCCTACAAGCAGGTTTGGGCCAAGATGGGACGGCGTATTACCGAGCGTTTTCTGCCACGTAAAGTTACCGATGCCACCGCCCAGGCACTGCGCCTGTGGCTGCTGCTGTATTATCAGACACACGATGAGCGCTTCCTGAAGGCAGCACGCAACGCGGGTGAGTGGCTGCGCACGATGCAGTGCAGTGATGCGGCAGACCCTAACGCATTAGGCGGCTTTTACTTCTGGCCGGGGCATCCCATCATGTTCACCTGGGCAACTATGTTCGCCACCCACGCCCTCTACGCGCTGGATAACGTGGAACGCCAGAGCGGCTATAAACACTTGATTACCGAATTGTTTTAAGTCATGGGTAATAATTGTTCACCCTTCATTATTACTTACTGGAAGAGAGTCAGGAAAACCAGACCATGCTCAAAGTCATGACCGTTGTCGGTACACGACCGGAAGCCGTCAAAATGGCCCCGGTCATTAAAGCCCTGGAAAAACGACCGGAACAGATTCAATCTATTGTCGTCGCCACCGGGCAGCACCGCCAGATGCTTGACCAGGTGCTTAAAATTTTCGACATCACCCCAGATCATGACCTTGACCTTATGACCCCTGACCAATCGCTTTCCGGTCTAACAGCGCGTGTGCTGACCGCCATGGATGAAGTCGTCACAGCGGAAAAACCCGACTGGATACTGGTGCAGGGGGATACCACAACTGTGATGGCCGCAGGGTTGGTAGCCTATTATCATAAGATAAGGCTGGGGCATGTGGAGGCTGGGCTGCGCACTCACGACAAGTTTCAGCCTTTCCCTGAAGAAATCAACCGTCGAATCGCGGATGTACTGTCCGATCTATACTTCGCCCCCACCCAGACCAACCGCCAGAATTTGCTTAAAGAGAACGTGCCGGATCAGGCTATTGTCGTAACAGGCAACACGGTCATCGACTCAGTGCTGATGACTGCGCAGCGCGTGAGCAGCCTGCCACTGCCCGATGCGTTCAGTCACCTCAATGGTAAGCGATTGATTCTGGTCACAGCACACCGCCGTGAAAACTTCGGTGAGCCGTTAGTCAACATCTGTAAAGCCCTGACCGAAATCGCCCGGCGCTATGTCGAGAATGTCCATATCGTCTATCCGGTACACCTCAACCCCAATGTACAGAAACCAGTCTACGAATTGCTTGGTAGCATCCCTAATGTGACATTGACCGAGCCTGTGGATTACGAAACTTTGGTCAGCCTTATGCACCGCGCCTATCTTGTGATGACCGATTCCGGCGGACTGCAAGAAGAAGCGCCCAGCCTGCATAAACCGCTGCTGGTCCTGCGTGAGACCACTGAACGCCCGGAGGCAGTCGAGGCTGGAGCCAACAAAATCGCCGGTACAAGCACTGAAGTCATTGTGCGCGAGGCCGCACGTTTGCTGGACGATCCCGCCGCCTATCAGCAGATGGCTTCCGTGCCCAACCCCTACGGTGATGGCCGCGCCGGGGAGCGTATTGTCCAGGCTGTGCTGGATTACGACGCGCTTTAGCTGCCTCTGGACAAATCACCTTGAGCGACTATCATAAAGTGCGCGCAGCGGCGTGTGTTCTATTTACCCCGCCAGGTTAAAGGCTCAGCATGTCACTCAAAAGTCAGGTTGTTTCAGGGGTTCGCTGGTCGGCGCTTTCCAACATCATCAAGCAGAGTTTGCGCTTTATGATTATGGTTGTCCTAGCACGCATCCTCGCCCCAGAGGATTTCGGCCTGATAATGATGACAGCCGTCTTTACCAACTTCGCCGAGTTATTGAGCGATCTGGGTTTTGCGGGCGCACTCATACAACGCCAAGAACTGGAAGAACGCCATCTTTCATCGATTTTCTGGTTAAACATCGCCATCGGCTTCGCCCTCACCGTGCTGTTTGCCCTCCTCGCACCGCTCGTCGCGTGGTTTTATAACGAGCCGCTGCTGGTGCCACTCACAATAGCCATTGCCTTCAATTTTGTGATCAGCTCTTTTAATGATGTCCAGACCGTACTCCTGCGGCGCGACCTGGCCTTCCGCCGTCAGGCCATAATCAGCAATACGGCCATGGTTTTCGGTGGCGTTATGGGAATTATGCTTGCACTAACCGGCTTTGGGGTATGGAGCCTGGTCCTGAAGAATCTTATACAGCACCTGATAGAAGTAGTAGTGATGTGGTTCACCACACGCTGGCGACCCAAACTCCTGTTCGACAGGAGCGCAGTACGCGAACTGATGGGCTTCAGCGTGAACCTGACAGGCTTTCAGGCGCTGGCCTACTGGTCACGTAATCTCGACGGCCTGCTGATCGGGCGGTTTATCGATTCAGTCAACCTGGGTTTGTATAACCGTGCTTATTCAACAATGGCGCTGCCCATTACACAGCTCAAGCGCACGATCTCGGTGGTCATGTTCCCCACTCTCGCGCGCATTCAGGATGACCACCCCAGGGTCAAGAAAATTGCGCTGCGCACCCACCGCCTTATTGGCCTGGTGACTATTCCAATGCTCATTGGGCTGGCCTTGGTGGCAGAACCATTTATGCTGGCAGTTTACGGGCAAAAATGGGCAGGCGCGATTCCCGTCTTACAGATTTTGTGCTTGGCCGGGCTGCCCCAACCCCTCACAGCGGTGACAGACTGGGTTTTCCTGTCCCAGGGACGTATGGATATTCAGCTCCGATGGGCGTTCATCTCGACAGGTGTGATGCTGGTTAGCTTTCTGGTGGGGGTCAACTGGGGCATCACTGGGGTAGCCCTGGCCTATGTTGTCCCCAATTATCTGTTGTGGCCGTTCACAGTCACATTGTCTGGCCGCCTGATTGGCCTTACACTGGCTGAGTATGCTGCGAATGTCGTTCGGCCTTTTATTTTTGCGTTGATTATGGCAGCAGGACTCTTGCTCATCGGGTCACTGCTTCCGGCAAATTTATCCCACTGGCTGGTTTTATTGATTGAAGTCAGTGCGGGTGTTATCATCTATGGAGGGTTGGTCATCGGTTTTAACATCCAATCCTACCGTGACTTATGCTCCATCTTACAGCGTGAACCCAAATCCAAACCCACCCGGAAACCAGCTTATAACACCAATGAACAACCCAACTGATCCCACTACCCTTATTTTCTTGCACATCCCCAAAACTGCCGGAACTACCCTGCGCAGCATCCTGCGGCAGCAGTACCCACCAGAGGTCACTTATAACTATTACCACGACCCAGAGAAGGCGGCCTTCCACGAGCTGACCGCCTCGCAAAAGCAGCGTTACAGGCTGCTGTGTGGTCATATGAATTACGGCATCCACCAGCATCTGCCCGGTGACAGCCGGTATATCACCATCCTGCGCGACCCGGTAGCGCGCGTTATTTCCTATTATAATCATGTGCGCCGCCGGGGGGATATTGAGCAGGGGCTACCACTGACACAGTTTGTTGAGCAGGGATTAGGCAAAGACAACCGCCAGACTCTCTCGCTGGCAGGGGATGGCGCAGACGACCCGCTCCAAACCGCCAAAGACCACCTCGATGCCTGCGCGCTGGCAGGCATTACCGAACGCTTTGACGAGAGTATCATCCTTCTTAAGCACCTCCTGGGCTGGCGCAGATCACCCTATTACGTGAAAAAGCTGGTCAGCAGCAAGTCGATCAGCCGTGCAACCCTGCCCGAAGACACGCTTCATCTGATCGAAGCACATAACCAGCACGATATAGCCCTTTACGCCTACGCCAACCAGAAATTCAGCGCACACCTGGCGGCGCAGGAGCCGGCCTTCCACCGGGAAGTAAAAGCCTTCCAGCGCTGGAATCATGTCTATAGCACACCTTATAAAACCGGGCGCTACGTGATCCGTAAACTCCGCAACCGCCTGTAATATGTCTACCACTATCTCGATTGCCCTTTGTACCTACAACGGCGAACGCTACCTTGAAGCCCAGCTTGCCAGCCTCGCGGGGCAAAGCCGCCAACCTGATGAACTGGTGATCGTTGATGATTGCTCGAACGACACCACCCGCCAGATCAGTGCAGCTTTTGCGGCACATGCACCGTTCCCGGTGCGGCTTTATGAAAACCAGGAAAACCTCGGCTCAACCCGCAATTTTGAACGTGCCATCGGTCTGTGTTCAGGCGATCTCATCGCGCTGTGTGACCAGGATGATGTATGGTACGCGCACAAATTAAGCCGGATCGAGACGGTGATGCAGGCACAACCACAGGCGGCGCTGGCGTTTTCAGATGCCGATGTGGTGGATGCGCAGGCACAGCCGTTAGGCTACCGCCTATGGCAAACTTCGCGCTTCTCCGTACTCGAACAGCAGCAGATTACACAGGGGAAGGCGTTGGCGGTGCTGGTCAGGCGAAATGTCATCACCGGCTCTGCGATGGTGTTTCGCTCATGCTATAAAGACCTGCTGCTCCCCATCTCACCACTGTGGGTGCATGATGGCTGGATCGCGCTGCTGCTGGCCTGTCAATACGATATCACGCTGATTGCCGAACCGCTCATCCAGTACCGCCAGCATGGTCAAAACCAGATTGGCGCGGTGCGCAAACCCTGGTACAAGCGGCGGGCGAGCAGGGTCGATTATCTGGTACGACGTGACAAATATCAGGCAGTACGTCAGCGTTTGCTGGAACGGGCACACCCTTCCGCCCGTCTTACGAGTGCGCTCACCCAGGTGGAGGCTAAAGCTGCCCATCTCGAAGCGCGTGATCACCTGAACAGGGCCTTGCTGATGCGCTTTCCCATCGCCCTCGCAGAGCTGTTCTCCGGCCATTATCATCGTTATTCCGGCGGCACTGCCAGCTTCCTGCGTGATCTCTGGCGCACACCCTGACGAGGGATTTTCTCATGCCCCAACCACCTGTCATCATCATCGGAATGCACCGCTCTGGCACCAGCTTAATCGCTGAGATTCTGGAACAGTTGGGGTTATTTATCGGACGGCGAAAAGATGAAAACCAGGAAGCATTTTTTTTCCTGGGCATTAATCGCTGGCTGATGGATCAGAGCGGCGCGCTGTGGTACAGTCCAGAACCCACTCATCGTCTGATGCAGGATGAGGACCTGCGAACATTGGCGGCGAATTACGTCCGATTTCTGCTCAATACACCGCGCACTACCAGCTATCTGGGGTGGGGTGGTTATCTGCGCTGGCGCGGCATTACCCGACTGCCTTTTCCGTGGGGCTGGAAAGACCCGCGCAACACCTATACCCTGCCACTGTGGTTACAGCTTTTTCCGCAGGCGAAGGTCATCCATATTTACCGCAATGGGGTAGATATTGCCAGCAGCCTGCGCCTGCGCAGCGAACAGGTCAGCCAGCGCACCCGCCGCGCCCTTACCTACTGGCATCGCTGGAATCGTCGCTTGCATTACCAGTGGCGCGACCTGAACCCCCGTTTCCAGGTACATCACCTTACACTGGATGCCGGTTTTGCTCTGTGGGAAGCCTATACGCGAGAAGCCGATATCCAGATCGCGCTGCTGCCACCCGCGCAAACCCGTGTTATAGGTTATGAGGATTTCCTGCAAAATCCCGTCCCACATATCCAGGACCTGGGGGATTTTGTCGGTATTGCCATGCCGCACGCTTCTATTCAGGCGGCTGCTGCACGCATCAATACCAGCCGTAGTCGCGCCTATGAAAATAATCCTGAACTGCTGCGTTTTTACGAAGAAGTGAAAAACACGCCGCAGATGACTCGCTATGGATATGATTCACTCAAACCTTAAAGTTGCCTCAAAAGCAAACCTGAATCATACTTTAGAGATAGCGTTAGGCAGAGGATAAATTCATGGTTCAGTATGGCATCAACCTTAACCCACGACATCCCGCCGGACAGCCAGGGAATATCAACGAATTGCAGAGTGTACGCTGGGCGCGCATCGTCTTTAAGGCCGCCGCTGCACAGCAAAGTGTGGAGCAGGCATTCAGTTTTTATGATCCCCTGATAGATCGCTATAACCAGATCGGAATGCGCACCCTGATGGTTCTCAATCAGGAAACCTTCTGGGGGAATGGCCCCTGGGACAATGGCGATTGGGATCGTTATGCACGCGAGTTTGGCACGGTCTGTGGGCAGATCGCCCGCCGCTATCGGGGCAAAGGTGTGGCTTACGAAATCTGGAACGAAGGTGACATTAAGGGCATTTCGTCAGTATTTGTGCCGCCCAATGAATTTGCCAAAGTGTTGGATGCCGCCTCGAAGGCGATCAAAGCTGTGGACAGCAATAACCTGGTGTCCTTTGGCGGGCTGGCATCCGGGGCACAGGTGGCAGTGGATTATGTCAAGAAAGTGCGTACCGCCCTCAATGGCAACCTGCCAGTCGATTCCATCAGCGTCCATCCTTACGGCCAGTGGACACCAAATTTTGCCAGTCAGCCGGAGTGGGGTGGCTGGTTTGGCAAGCTGGAAGACCACCTGGGCATTTTCGTCAGTGCCTTCCCCAATATACCCCTCTGGCTGAGCGAGATTGGTATTTCAGAGGAGGTCAACTTCCCGCCAGAGCAGTACCCGATGGTAGTTAAGTATATGCAGGGTATCTACGATCTGGTGCGCACCAACCGCTTTAGCACCCATGTCGCGATGGTGGTTTGGTTCGCCTGGTCAGATGTCATGCGCAACGCGGGTATTGTCAACAGCAACAATACCCCCAAAACTCAGGTCTATAACAAATTTTTTGAGATCGCCCGTGCAACACAGTTCAACCCGCCGCCGCTGCCGTTGGGCACCCTGCGCGGTGTGATCCTCGTCACCACCGATGGCCTCAGCCTGCGCGAAGGGCCAGGCACTAATTACACCCGCCTGACAGTCATCAGCAAAGGTGCGGAGGTGATTGCGCTGGAGCCACCTAAATCTGTGGAGGCGAAGCTGGTCAAAAGCGGGGAATGGTTGAATATCCGTACCCCACTGGGGCTGGTCGGCTGGTCATCTGCCCAGTATTTGAAGCTGTCACGTGTCATCGTGGCGACCACCACCGGTCTGAATATCCGCGCAGGTAACGGCACAAATCACCCCATCGTCACCAGCGTACCCAGAGGTGCTCTGCTTACGGCATTAGAGAATTTGACCCGAATCGGCAACAAAATCGGCAGAGAAGACCGCTGGATGCAGGTACGTACAGAGGATGGCAAAAACGGCTGGGCTGCGGCCTGGTTTCTCACACTGAGCGAAGATGTCCCCGAACCGCCACCGCCGCCACCCACTATCATGATCTATCCCACTGATAACCTCAATATCCGTACTGGCCCTGGTACAGGCACTACTCGTGTGACCACAGTAGTGAAAAACACCCCGCTCAAAGCGCTGGAAAGCGCAGCCCAGGTACAGGCAAAGATCGGTAGGCAGGATCAATGGCTCAATGTGGAAGCACCGGACCAGCAGCAGGGATGGGCGGCAGCCTGGTTTCTGGCGCTGCAACCCGTCTCGGACGCGGTGCTGCTCACACCGACCACCGACCTCAACCTGCGCACCCAGCCTGATGCGACAGCCGAGCGCATCACCATCATGAAGCCTGGGACGGAACTCACGGTCGTCTCCGATCCACAGGGAGCGTTGAATACGCTGGGTGTAAGCGGCTGGATTGAAATCCGCCTGCCGGATGGCCGTACAGGCTGGACTGCCGCCAGATATTTGCAGCGGGTATAAGCGTGAAAATCTGTACTTCCTGCGGCCAGCACTTCGATAAACCCGACTGGGATTGCCCGCGCTGCGGGTGGACACCCAGGTCACAGGATGGCCACACCCTGCTGGCCGAGCATGATCACGGGATCGAGGGTTATAAAGGCGAGTTCTTCGCGCCGCTGTCACAGATCGAGGCGGGGCATTTCTGGTTCGAGGCGCGCAACCGCGTGATTATCTGGGCGCTGCGACGTTATTTCCCGCAGATGCACTCCTTTCTGGAAATTGGCTGTGGCACGGGCTTTGTACTGTCGGCGGTCAGCCGGGCATTTCCGCACACACAATTGGCCGGGGCGGAGTATTATGCTGAGGGGCTATCCTTCGCACAGGGTCGTATACCTCAGGCAGACTTCTATCAGCTTGACGCGCGTGTAATGCCCTTCGCGGCGGAGTTTGACGTACTTGGTGCGTTTGATGTCATTGAGCATATCAAAGAGGATGAGACCGTACTTGCAGGGATGTATCAGGCGGTCAGGCCCGGCGGCGGCCTAGCACTTACTGTGCCGCAGCACCGTTTCTTATGGAGCGTGGCCGATCAGTATAAGCATCATGAGCGGCGTTATGAACGCGCTGAACTGGTTGAAAAAGTCGAGCGTGCAGGCTTTAAGACGCTGTACACCACTTCGTTTGTCAGCCTGCTGCTGCCCATGATGCTGCTTTCACGCCTCAGACAGAACCAGGCCGAAGAAACCCCTGACCGCATGACTGAACTCAGGATCAACCCGCTGGCGAACCGCGCGCTCAACGGGTTGATGCAGATTGAAACCGCGTTGATCCAGAACCGTCTGCGCTTCCCAGCGGGCGGGTCACTGCTGCTTATCGCCCGGAAAGACTGACCTTGAAGACCACCGAAGCCTCATCATCACACAGGCGGCGCGGCCTGCTGATGACTACCCTGTCGCTTATCCTCAGTGCCGCCGGGCTTCTGTTCCTTTTCACCCGGCTTGATCTGGCGGCGGTGGGAGATGCCCTGCGCCAGGCAGATTATCTGTACTTCCTGCTTTCCCTGCTGATCGCTACAGCCGTGCAGTGGCTGTTCCCCTGGCGCTGGTGGGTGCTGCTCAACTACAGGATTTCACTGTGGCACAGCACCACTGCCTGCTTTGCCGGGGATTTCGTCAACGCGGTCACACCGCTGCGCATGGGCGAAATCGCCCGCGCCGCGCTCATTCGCCGCAGCGAAGGCATTTCGTGGAGCGAAGCCCTTTCCACTATTATGCTGTCACAGTTTCTCGACCTGCTGGCGCTCGTCATCATGGGGGTGCTGCTACTGTTCATCGCCCCACTGCCGCCAGAACTGACGCAGGCGAGCATTGTACTGGGCATCATCACCCTGCTGGGGCTGGCTGTACTGCTGGCGCTGGCGCTGCGAGCAGACATATTGCAGGCCCGGCTTACACCACTGTTGACCCGGCTGGCCGGGGAACAGAGGGGCGGGCGCGCCCTGGGCATCGTGCGTGGGGCGCTGGATGGCCTGCAAACACTGCGCAATCCGCTGCAACTGCTCTATGCTGTTGGCATCTCCGTTACGCTCTGGCTGGTAATTGGCTTTTCAGGGTGGGTGCTGCTGGTAGGCATGATGCCTGCGCCGGGGCTGGAACTGGGTCTTGCCGTGTCGTTTGCCGGGGGAATTGGCCGCCTGCTGCCTGCGCTGCCGGGCAGCATTGGCACGCTGGATTTTGCGGTTATGGTCAGTCTGACGACTCTCGGCGTACCCGATGAAACCGCCATCGTCTTCGTGCTACTGCTGCGCCTGCGCTACGTGCTGCACACGGTTATCACCGGAGCTATTGGGCTGGTGGCCGAGGGGGTTAATCTGGGCCGCCTGCGCCAGATGGTCAGCGAAGCCAGGCCGTGATGTGCCGCCCCAGCAGTGCCTCTAGCTGTGCCGTCGGCTCAGCAAAGTAGGCACACAGGTCGTCTTTCAGTGGGGGCGAGAGCAGATCGTCCACTTTATCGTCACCACTGTTAATATGACGGTGCAGCGAGGGGGGCGTAAAAGCCATATCCACTCCCAACCGGGCATAAAGATCACGGATCGCCGTTGCCTGTGCCGTGAGTTCCTCGTGAATGAGAAAAATCATCTGCCCCCGATCAAAATAGCGCAGATAGAGGTGGATATAATCAATGTAACGACCGCGCTTGAGGTAGGCAAACGGCGAGGTAGACACCTGTGCCCGGTCATACTGCTCACGCCGCTGGTCTTCGCTGCGCACCGCCTCCTCAAACGAAAGTGTTTCCAGCCCGTTTTTAGAGCTGAAGTGATAATTGGAAAGCGCCCGCGCGATAGGTTCGCGCAGCACGAAGATGAGCTTTGCCGTGGGAAACCACGCTGCGATCTGGCGTGCCGCGTTTTCAGACTCAATATAACTGGTGGTTTTCTCACCGCGCAGCAGAGGGGTGCTGGCCGGGTCGAAGAACAGGCGCAGGTAATCAGCATGGGTATAAGCACTTAGGTCGGGTTTAAGGAAGAATTTCGGCTCCGGGCGCACTGGCTTCGCCATCTCGATCTGCGGGTGTTCATCGAGAATTTGATAGAGATAGGTCGTGCCAGAGCGCTGTGCCCCCACGATGAAAAAATGTTCAACGTTCATGCTGCGCCACGTGTTCCCTATGGTTCACAATTTCCTTAACGTAGTACACATTGCTCTCACTGGCCTGCTGCACCAACCGAATGAGATATTCGCCCACCATACTGACAATCACCGTATTGATCCCGCTGAGGAATGCCAGCAGCACCACGACTGTCGCCCAACCGGGGACGCTCGTCCCTACAAACAATGCCCGGATAAGATAAAAAATGCCAATGAGCATCGAGATAAACGAAGCCGCGAAGCCGATCAGGCTGACGGCGCGCAAGGGATATGACGAGTAGTTAAACAGGATGCGCATGACCAGCGCGCCAATACGGAACAAGTTGTAATTGCTTTTGCCTACCTTGCGCGCTTCATGCTCCACCCAGGTATTAGCGCGATTAGTGGAGAACATCAGCGACAGGCCTGTAATGTATGGGTAGTTGGTGCGGTAATTACACATACGCTCCACGACATCCCGCCGGATGATGCGGAAATTCGTCACCACCAGTTCTTTGGGCTGCTTGAAGATACGACGGTTAATGAGCGCGATGGTGCGACTGCCCGCCCGCCGATAACCAGCATGTTCCTTGTGCCTGAAGCGCCCATAGACAATATCGTGCCCTTCCAGGATTTTCTCCACCAGATGGATAATCTCTTCCGGTGGGTTTTGCAGGTCATCATCCAGTGTAATGGCGAAATCTCCTGTCATGTGCTGTAAGCCGCAGTAGACAGCAGTGTGCTGGCCATAGTTTTTCAGCAAATGAATGGCAATGACATGGGGATTGGCCTGTGCTTTGGCTTCAATGATCTTCCAACTTTGATCGGGACTGTTATCGTTGACCAGGATCAGCTCATAATCCCAGCCCTGCCTCTCAAAGAATGCGACCAC
>JBGSXK010000619.1:0-2841 GCA_041751455.1 Anaerolineae bacterium | reverse complement strand
CATTTCACGCGGGTCTATCCAGTTATTGGTGGGCCCGGCATCATTTTTGCTGACGCTGCAAATAAAAGTGCGGTCTTCTACCCGTGCCACGTCGTCCGGGTCGGAACGGGCCAGGAAGCTGTTCGGGCGCAACTGTGGGTTCAGCCTGATAAACGTCCCGCTTTCGATCAGCAGCTCGCACATATGGTCGTACTCTGCCTGAGAGCCATCACACCAGTACACTTCGTCTGGCTGGCACAGGGTGGCCATTTCACTGACCCAGGCGCGAAGTTTTTCATGCCTTAAATTAGCTGGAAACTGCATTGTCCTGTCTCCATTCACTAGAATAGCTGTTTGATTGTGACATCTATAGTGGGAATAAATACTGCCCAGAATAACCCAAAAGCATTTTTATAATGCTTGTACTTGTCTACATACTTATTATCGCAGGGGAAAGCCGGGGATACTACTGACAAATGTATGGGAAATGTGCGCGCCACATCATATATCAGAACAGCTTCCATAATGGTGTTAATTCAGATGAGACAATTGTATTTGACGCTTTATATAAATACCTTTCCAAATATCACATAGACGTTACAATAAGCGCAGATGCCCTGTAACAGAAATTGACTGCGCACTTATGATGCCTGCTGATCTCCGTCTGTTTCTTTTTGGGACTCCCCGTTTTGAATATCGCGGGGAGGTTGTTGAGGTTGAGCGACGTAAAGCATTGGGCCTGGCGGCTTACCTGGCGCTGGCACAGCAGCCTCAAAGCCGCGATGGGCTGGCCGGACTGTTCTGGCCGGGCCTGAATCAGGAACGTGCGCGCACCGCACTGCGTAGCACCCTGCCTGCGCTTACGACTCTCGCGGAGGAAAGCTGGCTACTGGCAGACCGCATGAATATCTCCATCAAACATGAGGCTATCTGGATTGATGTTTATGCCTTTATTGATCTGCTGGCGCAAAGCCGGGTTTACAGACCAAGCATTGACGATCATGATGACCATCTTGCTGATCTGTATCAGCAGGCGATTATGCTGTACCGCGATGATTTCATGGGTGGGTTTACCCTGGCTGAAAGCGCAGAGTATGATGATTGGCAGACTTTTCAGCGTGAGTGGCTGAGGCGAGAATTCGCGGGTATCCTGCGCTGGATGGCGCAGCACTGCGGCCATCAGGGCGAGTTTGAACATGCCATTGGCTATGCGCAGCGCTGGCTTGCTGTGGATACCCTGCACGAACCCGCTCACCGCCTGCTGATGCGGCTCTATACACTTAACGGGCAGCGCACAGAAGCACTGCGCCAGTATCAGGTGTGTACGCAAATTCTGAATACTGAACTGGCTGCCACGCCAGAGACCGAAACGACCGAGCTTTACGAAGTCATCAGAACACACCAGCCCACGCTTAATGCGTTAACTGCATCAGAAGAAAGTACCAGCAGCATCCTGCCGCCACTGCCGCCACTAATGATCGGGCGCGAGACGGTCCTGGCTCACCTGAAGCAACGACTTGGGGCAGGTGGCAGCGACAAAACACATCCTGTCACCGTGATTCAGGGCTGGCCGGGAGTGGGCAAAAGCACCCTGCTCGCCGCGCTGGCACACGACACACAAGTCGCACAAATCTTCCCAGATGGCATCCTGTGGGCATCGCTGGGCGAAAATCCCTACCTGCTGGACGAGCTGAGCAGGTGGGCTGCTATACTCAGGCTGGACGCACCTCGTAAACTGGAAGGCCTTACCACACAACTCACCGCCGCACTGCGGCACAAGAGGGTGCTGCTGCTGCTGGATGATGTGTGGCAGGTGGAACACGCTAAACCCTTCAAAGTGGGTGGGCCGGGCTGCGCCTTGATTATCACCAGCCGCTTAAACGATGTGGCCGAAGCCTTATCCCCTACTTCGCGCGATGTCTATCGTTTACCTGTGCTGCCGGAGGAACAAGCGCTGGCACTGCTGTGCGCCCTTGCACCGGAAGCCATCAGCGAACACCCCAATGAAGCCTATGAACTGGTGCGCGATCTTGAAGGGCTGCCACTTGCGCTCCAGGTGGCCGGGCGGCTGCTGCGCAGTGAGGCGCGTCTGGGATGGGGGGTGGGTGAACTGCTGGAAGAACTGCGCAGAGGGGCAAACCTGTTAGGTGCACAGGCTCCTGGTGATATGATTGGGGTGTGGGACTCCACCACGCCAACAATTGCCGCGCTGCTCCAACGCAGCACGGACAGCCTGGATATAAAAACACGCCAGTATTATGCTTTCCTGGGGCTGTTGGTGCCCAATCCTGCCGCATTTGATCTTCAGACAATAGCTACCGCGTGGGACATGGCTGATCCACGCCCTATCGTGCGCACATTGGTCAATCGTGGCCTGTTAGAGCCGTTACACGATGGGCGCTTCCAGATGCACACGCTGCTGGTGCTTCATGCTCGTTCTCTGTTAGGTTTGTAGCTCACCCTGCCTGTTCTTATTTCTCACTGAGGTAGACTTCCGGGCTATGCTGGAAAGCACCCTGGCACACCGGGCAGCAAAAATAATAACGCTGGCCCTGATAGACCACACTGCTATAGGCCTGCTGCGGGTGGATCAGCGCGCCGCAGACCGGGTCGCGCACGGTTTCAGCGGGTTGATCGACGGCAGAGAGTGGAAGGCAGATGCGTATCTGTGTACCCTGCCCTGCTGTACTGCTCATCTGCACCGTGCCCCTCAAACTCTGTACCCGCTCGTGAAGCCCCAGCAGCCCATAATGCCCCTGCTCAACCAGGGCATCAAAATCCACAGGCATCTGGAAACCCTGACCATCATCTGTAACCAGCAGAGTGATTTCGTCTGGCCGATAAACCACTTCCACCAGTACA
>JBGSXK010000618.1:0-2749 GCA_041751455.1 Anaerolineae bacterium | reverse complement strand
CGCAGGCGGGCTGGTGGGTTAGGAAATCATAACCTGATCGTCAGCATTGCGTCATGCAGGCGCTCCTGCTGCGTTGCGCAGCAAAAGCTTTTCGGGCATACACTGAAGATAGACTGTTTCTCTAACCTGGGGGCATACCATCATGAAACGGCTGTCACTTCTCACCTGTATTACACTTACGCTCCTCGTCCTGATGGGCGCGGGGCTGCACACGGCAGCCGCGCAAAGCGCCGCCTGGACTGTGGAATATTTTAACAATCCCTCGCTGGCGGGTGCGCCTGTCGTCGTACAGACTGTTGGCGCACCGGGTGGCAACTGGGGCCATGGCTCACCCGCACACGGTATCCCGGTGGATAACTGGTCGGCGCGGTGGACGACAACAAACTACGTGCCGGGCGGCAATTATCAGATTACCGTGCGGGCAGACGACGGTGTGCGGATCATCGTGGATGGCATTGTCTATCTCGACCAGTATCGGCCAGCCACCGGACAGACCTATCAGGTGGCACTCACGCTTGCCGAAGGTAATCATACATTTGTGGTGGACTACTACGAGGCTTATGAAGTCGCCTTCCTGGAATACGGCTTTATGCAAGTGGGCATTCCCGGCCCCACTTTAACTCCTCCTGTGGGTGGGGCATCGGTGACGGTGACGGCCTATACACTCAATGTACGGGCACAACCCAACGCCTGGGCCACCATCCTGACCCGTATTTACCAGGGGCAGAGCTACCCGGCTATTGGGCGGAATGTGGATTTGAGCTGGGTGCAGATCAACGTGGGCGGCACAATAGGCTGGGTCAACCGCTCTTATGTTAATGGCTTTGGGCTGGAAGGGCTGCCCATCACAGATGGTGGCGGTGGCACCATCCCCACGCCGACACCGATCCCGCCGCCCGGTGGTGCTTACGCCACTGTCACGGCTTATGCGCTCAATGTGCGTAACGCGCCCAATCCCTATACTGGGACGATCCTGACTCGCATTTCGCGCGACCAGACTTATCCGGCTATCGGGCGCAACGCAGATACCAGTTGGGTGCAGTTGAATGTGAATGGGATTATCGGCTGGGTGAGCCGGGCTTATATCACCGGGCACAGCTTTGAACTGCTGCCTATTACCGATCACACTACGCCCCCGCCGCCTGTCAACTCATACGCGACGGTGCTGGCCTACTTCCTGAATGTACGAAGCACGCCCAGCCCTTACGCGCCGATCCTGACGGTCATCGCGCGCGGGCAGACTTACCCGGTGGTGGGGCGCAATGCCGCCGCAACCTGGATACAGGTCAATGTGAACGGGACGATTGGCTGGGTGAATCGGGGTTGGGTGTCGGTGACGAATCTCAGTGTGCCGATCACAGGATAAAGTCATAAACACACAGGGGCAGGTGATGAAACCTGCCCCTGACTTGTTGCTGAAATGAAGATTGGTTAAAGCCGTCCGTTACGCTGGCGGGTGGTGATCGGCCCCAGGCCGATAGCAGTGCGCTTGTGCGCTGTGAGAAAATCGTCTTTGGCCTCAATCTGTTTGACGAGTGTTTCCAGCGACTCGCGCAGCAGCTCCAGCGGCACCCCATCCATGTCCTGATAGGCGGCGATGGTCAGGGCATAGAGTGCCACCTCGCGCACAAATGCGCCGGGCTTGCCCAACAGTTCCGGCACGATCTCGCGATGCTCCTCACGCCACTGTACGCCCATGTAGGCCGCCAGCATCCGCTCCGCGTCGTCCTGATCGTTCAATTCCGGGATGATAAAGACCCGATCCACACGGCCAGGACGTTTCATCACCCGATTGTCGATAATTTCCGGGTGGTTGGTGGTGGCAATGAGTACCGTACCCATGGGGTTATTCGGTGTTTCGCTGCCATCCAGTACATTAAGTAACTGTGCTTTGGAGTCATCGTCCAGGTAGGCATCCAGCTCTTCGACGATGACAATTGTTGGCACGTCGGAACTGGCGGCCATATCAAGCGCCTGATGAATCTTCCAGAACTGCGCGCCGTGATGGTTGGAACCAGAGACATAGACGACAAAGCGACCTTTATCCTGTGCCAGACGTGCAATGGCCGAGCAAAGCATAGTCTTGCCTGTGCCTGGCACCCCGGCCAGTAGAAGTTTGCGGAAGGGGTTGATATTAAGCCGCTGATAAATGGACACGCCTTTCTCAAAGAAGGCATCAATATCCTTGAGGATGCTGGTCTTTAAGTCGGCAGGCAGATGCACATCATCCCAGGCCACGGTTGCATCGAAGGTGACATCCTTGCCGCCCACGATATAGACCTTGTCGCGGTAGGCGATGGCCGAGCGGGCGATGCGGTTACACTCATTCTCAAAAGCCAGCCAATGGGCAATCTGGGTGCTGCTGAGGCAGGCAATCGCCATCATATCCACGCCCACATTATCATCGTCTGTCCAGGCAGAAACGACCATCACATAGAAGCTGTCCCCTTCTGGTTTTTCAAACTTAAAGCGCAGCGCACCCGTGCGGTAAATGGGCTTGCTTTCCACATAGGTGGTAAAGGTGGAGACCGCCGAGCAGGGGTATTCTTCATAACCCGCGTAGACATAACCCTCACCTACCGCAAACTGCGGTGTAATATGGTTGAGCGCCGTGAGGTTGCAGCAGGCTGATTTGGAAAGCACCATTACCATATCACTCTCGCCCGATTGCTGGGGGATGTAATCCTCGCGCAGCCACTGGCACAGTTTTTCGTGTACGGTAAGGGTGTTTGAACGCATTTTAGAAGAC
>JBGSXK010000617.1:0-4299 GCA_041751455.1 Anaerolineae bacterium | reverse complement strand
ATTCACCGAGCTTGACCCTAACCTCGGCTTTTTCCTCGGCACTATTTTGGTACTGGTGGTCTGCGGCATCATCGGCATATTTATTGGGCTGGTGACGCTGCGGCTGCGCGGCGTGTATTTTGCCATCTTCACACTGGCAATTGCCGAGATGGTCTGGATTTTTATCGGGCGCTGGGCGGTCACCAGCGGCGAAGACGGCTTTTCCATCAGCGCGATGCCCGCCTGGTTAGACCCCTCGCAGAACCGCATCAACCTGTATTATCTTGGCCTTGCCCTGTTTATCTTCACCTTCCTGTTTATCAGGCGGCTGGTCAATTCGCCTACCGGGTCGGTCTTCCAGGCCATCCGCGAGAACGAGGAACGCGCGCAGACCATCGGCTATCACACACTGCGGTATAAGCTGCTGGCAATTATCATCGCCGGGATGCTGGCCGGGCTGGCCGGGGTGCTGCATGGCACACTGAACAAGAAGCTGGGGCCAGAGATGTTCGGGGTAGGTTACACAGTGGATGCGCTGCTTATGACGATCATCGGGGGCGTGGGCACCTTCACTGGCCCGGTGCTGGGTGCGGGAGGCCTGCACCTGCTGAATACCCAGTTCCGCGATTCTGTCCTCGTCATTGGTGACACTAGCATTAATATTGGCGAGAGCTGGCTGCTGATCCAGGGAATTATTTTCATCGTGGTGGTGCTGGTCTTTCCTTACGGCATTGCCGGTAGCTGGAGACGCTGGCAGGCCCGTTTCCAGGTCAGGCGCAGCGGTGCGCCACAGCCGGAAAAACAGGTGACGGAGGCGAAATCACTGTCCTGATCTTAAAAGATCACAATGCGCTTCACGACTCTATCCGTTTGCTCTGGCGCTGGTCGGTGTGCCTCTTGACTTGTCTCATGTCCCTGGGTTAAGATGGATGCGAAGCTGAAAAGCGCAAACACAGGTGCCATAATGACCACGTTAATCATAGGCGCGGGGATAGCGGGTTTGGCCGCTGCTCGTGACCTGGTGGACGCAGGCGAACAAGTAACAATCCTCGAAGCACGTGACCGCCTGGGCGGACGCATTTATACAGATCGTGTCTTTTCCCCTATCCCGGTTGAACTGGGAGCAGAACTGATTCACGGCGACGACGCACCAACCTGAACACTCGTGCGCGGGCTTGGGCTGCGCACCCTCCACTGGCAAAAAAACAATGACTCGCTGGTACGGCTGGCCGATGCTTCATGGCGGACAATGGCCGAGGCGCGTCAGATATACCCCGACTTTGATGTGACACGTTCCTGGGCACTACCCGATGCCCCCGCGCTGCCAGATGAAAGCCTGGAAGCCTATCTGCGGCGCATCGGTTTTAGCGCAGACCAGTTACAGTACACACGCCGCTCGTATGGCAATGCCCTGGGCGAGAATATCGCCCGCGCCAGCGCCCAGGCCGTGCTGCTGGAAATGAACGACAGCAGCACAGGCGAAGGTGATTATCGCATCCTTGATGGCTACGACTGTTTGATTGACTCGCTGGCCGAAGGGCTGGATATTCGCCTGAACACTGTCGTGGAGTCGCTGGACTGGCATGAGGACAGGGTGCGTGTGGGCACCTCAGGCGCGATGTTCCACGAGGCCAGTCATGCCATCATCACCCTGCCCCTGGGTGTATTGCAGGCCGGCACAGTGCGTTTCAACCCGCCCCTGCCTGCCGAAAAACAGGCCGCTATTGAGCGCCTGCTCATGGGGCCAGCGCTTAAGCTGGTCTACCGCTTCGATGACCCCATTCTGCCGGAGCATATCGGCGCGGTCTACAGCGCTCACAACCCGCCCATGTGGTGGTCGCCGTCGTTGGGGCGCGACGAGGCAGGTGCGTATGTCTGGACGGCTTTCACCACCGGCGACTGGACGCGCGAACTACTGGTACTGGGTGAAGACGGTGCGCTGCAACACGGACTGGAAGTTCTGCGTACAGAGCTGGGCAGGCCGGGCTTAAAGCCTGCGGCCATGCGCTGGATGAATTGGGTCGATGAGCCATATACCAGGGGTGGCTATAGCGTCACACCACCGGGCGGGATAGGCTTGCGGGAGGTGTTGGCCGCACCGCTGGCAGGTCGCCTGTTCTGGGCTGGTGAAGCAGTCGCTTCGGAGGCCTGGGCTGCGACTGTACACGGCGCTTATGCCAGTGGCCGCCGCGCCGCCGCTGAACTTTTGCAGACCAGGGATAAAACATTATGGTGAGATTGGCCGCTTATTTTATCAATATACATGAGGGCAACATGCGCCTCGCCACGCAGATAGGCGTGACGGATGCCGTGTGTGGCCGCCCGCTGGACGACACCGGGCCAGTGTGGAATTTCGTGCCGCTGGTACGCCTGAAACAACGCTTTGCCGATGCCGGGTTGAATTTATCGGTGATCGAGAGCATCCCGATTTCAGACCGCATCAAGCTGGGTCAGCCGGGACGTGACGAAGATATTGATCTGTTTATCCAATCGCTGCGGAATATGGGCGCGGCGGGTATCCCCATCCTCTGTTACAACTGGATGGCGGTGTTTGGCTGGTTTCGCACCTCGTTTACCACACGCACACGCGGCGGGGCCGATGGTGAGCAGCTTCGATAATGCGCTGGTGGAGCACGCGCCGCCAGCTTCGCACGACCCGGTTACAGAAGACCAGTTGTGGGAAGGTCTGGAATATTTTCTGAAGGCGGTGATTCCGGTCGCGGAAGAAGTAGGCGTAAAGATGGCGATGCACCCGGACGACCCACCCATGACACCGGTGCGGGGTGTCGCGCGGATTATGTGCAGTGTACCGAATTTCCAGCGCCTGCTTGATCTGTATCCCAGCCCGAACAATGGCATCACGTTCTGCCAGGGCAATTTTGGGGCAATGACCGGCAACGTGGATATGCCTGTCGTGGCACGCGGGTGGAAGGACAAGATTCCATTCATCCACTTCCGCGATGTACGTGGGATAGTGCCCAAATTCGAAGAGACATTCCACGATGATGGCGACCATGACATGGCGGCATTAATGCGGGCGTATATCGAAATGGGCTTCGATGGCCCCATGCGCCCCGACCACGCGCCCACGATGGAAGGCGAAGGCAACGACCATCCCGGCTATATGAACCAGGGCCGTATTTACGCTATTGGCTACATGCATGGGTTGATCGACTCGGTGAAAAGCAGACCTTAGCTGTCAGCACTCAGGTATCAGCATACAGTTACTTTTGCTGATGCCTGAAATCTGAAATCCGATCACTTAGTTCAGAGGGGAGGTGAGAGCGCCAGCATATGGAAGACCCTTGATAGGCCCCAGGGTTGAGCGACCCGCGACAAAACGCTCACAATGTTCAGCTAGAAAAGGAGAAAGCGCGACTAACGCGCAAGTGTGATGAGTACCAACATGAAGCCTGCCAGTATGACTTTACAAGGCAGCGATATTCTGGTTATCCCCAGTGCGGCGGTCTATGCGGGGCAAATGGAACAAATCCAGCGTGCCAGCTATGACATACCCGAAAATGAACCGGTTGACATCCTCAATGCCGATCATTTCCGCCGTCACATTGAGCTTTTCCCCGGAGGCCAGTACATGGCGCTGGACCCGACGACTGATCACGTCGTCGGCACGACCACCAGTATGCGGATGCCCTTTGACCTGCGCCACCCCAGGCTTGAACCCTGGGAAGATTCGATTGACTATGGCTGACTGACCAGGCACGACCCGGACGGCGAATGGCTGTATGGGGTCGAATCCTGTGTTCATCCCGCTTATCGCGGGCGTGGGGTAGGCAGTAAGCTGATGGATGCGCGTTTCGATACCGCGCGCGCGTTGAATTTGCGCGGCATGGTGGCAGGCAGCGCCATTATCGACTACGCTAAAGTTGCCGATCATGTCCCTGTGAAACAGTACCTACAGGACGTGATCGCGGGCAAGCGCTTCGATACCAACCTGAGTAAACAACTCCATAAAGGCTTTCAGGCTGTCGGCCTGATCGAAGGCTATCTGAAGGATGACCCACAGACGCTCGGCTGGGGTGTGCTGATTGTGTGGCATAACCCCGGATATCAGCCCGGTCTGCACCTGACACGGCGGGTGATCGTGCCTGCGCGCCGCTATGGCGTGAAGCTCAAACCCACCGCTGCCTAAATTTTACATGGCAGCACCCCGGCTCAGGTTTTTGAGTCGGGGTGTTTTAGTTCCCCTGTGATGGCTCTGCCAGCCGTTGAGCCGCTGCGTGCCAGATCAACCCTAACGTAATCATGCCTAAACCGATCAGCCAGATTTGTACTTCCACCCAGAACGCCAGAAACAGACAT
>JBGSXK010000616.1:0-9170 GCA_041751455.1 Anaerolineae bacterium | reverse complement strand
CCACCAGCGCCCATCCGGTGGCCTGCCCCAGCGCAAAGTAACCAATACCCGACAGCAGGAAGCCAATGGTAATCAACGTCATGCGCTCAAAGCGCACACTGATCCAGCCAGAGAAGGCCGACGTGAGCGAAAATGCCAGAGTCATGCCCCCCACTGCCAACCCACTTTGCGAGGCTGTGGCATTAGTCAATGCCCGCAGATGAAAAGGAATTTGCACGGGGACGAGATAGAATACAACTTGCAGCAGCACCGTAATCCCATAAATAAAGAACATCAGCCGCACCGGGGCTTTTTCAGCTTTACCCTCTGCGGCGGATGCCTCTGCACCACTGTTCCGGCTGCGCAGAGGCTCGTACAGCACGAAAATAATCAACGGCAGCACGATAAACGCGAACAGGTAAATCAGAAACGGCGCGCGCCAGTTGCCCTCCGACAGCACGCCCCCCAGCGACAGAAAGATCGTTCCACCGACCCCCATGAACGCTGTTTGCAACCCGATAAAGCGCGAACGCGCCTGACCACTGTAGTAATCGCTGATGAGTGTGGTAACACTGGTCATCACCCCGGCCACAGCCAGCCCCAACAGCGCCCGGCTGACCAGCAGCAGCGGCAGCGACCCGGCAAAATACCCTGCGCTCCCGGCCAGCCCATACAGCAGTGTAGCAGCCACCAGCACGCGCTTGCGCCCAAAACGGTCTACCGTATAACCCACCAGCGGTGACCCCAGCACGATAAACAGCGCGGGCACCGTCAGCACCAGCCTCGACCAGAAGGCAATATCCTCGACTTCCGGCGCGAAATGGGCTTCAATGGCCGGCAGTGACGGCGAGATAATCGCCCCGGCCAGCACAGTGAGCATACTGCTGACCAGCAGCGTGACTTTCAGTAAAAGTTTATCCGGGCTGTGGGTCGTCTGAAATCCCACAGCCCGATGAGCTTGCCCGATCATAGTTTCCCCTTAGCACTACGCAGTTTACGCCATTAACCAGACGTGTTAGGCCCATGTCGAGCTTACCCGCGAACTAAATCCGCAGGCTTATTTTCCCAGATAATCGCCATAGGCGCTTCGTTCTTTAGTGTAGGCGGGTGATAGTCATTTAGTCGTGGTGGGCTAGGCGATCTCCCGTGAAATCGTTAAAATGCTAAACCAGAAACAAATGTTTGAGGAACTGGTGATGAGTGAGATCAGACAGCGCTTCCATGCCATTGTGGAAGGCCGAGTCCAGGGTGTGAGTTTCCGCTTCTATACCGTACAGTTCGCCCGCAACCTGGAGGTAACCGGTTGGGTACGTAATTTGCCGGATGGCAGCGTCGAAGTGGTCGCAGAAGGCCCGCGTGAGCATCTCGACGGCCTGCTCGAATATCTGCATGAAGGCCCGCCAGATGCGCATGTTCGGCGGGTGACAGTGGAATGGAACACACCAACAGGTGAATTCAGCGCATTTTCGATCAGCTATGCCAGCACGGAAAATGTTGGTTAACAGGCTGCTGCCAATGCTATAATGGCCTCACAGAACAGCGAGGCCATTATGCAGAAAGCCAGCAGCCCCTCATGATTGCCCTGCCCGATACCGCCCTGGATGATCAGCTTCTTTCGCCCGAATTTGTACAGAACCCCTACCCTACCTACCGCCGTTTACAGACAGAAGCGCCCATCTATTGGAGCGAAGCCTGGGGCTGCTGGGTGCTGACGCGCTATGATGATGTGCTGGCAACCTTCAAAGACCCGGACAAATATCGCAATGGTGGTCGTTTCGACTCGCTGCTCAACGCGCTCTCGCCACAGGTGCGCGCCGAAGTCCGTGCCCTCGAAAATCACTTCCAGACAGGGCTGATTAACACCGACCCGCCTGACCACACTCGCCTGCGTGCGTTGGTGCATAAAGCCTTCACACCGCGTGTGATTCGTGAGATGGGGCCGCGCATCCAGTCCATCGTGGATGCCTATCTCGATAAAGTCGCCACCCAGAGCGGCATGGACATCATCCATGATCTGGCCTATCCCCTGCCCGTGATCGTCATCGCCTCTCTGCTCGGCGCGCCTGCCGACGATCACGAGCGCTTTAAGGGCTGGTCGGACGAGATCATGGCCTTCCAGACCAGTGGACGCACCACGCGCGCGATTATCCTGCGTTCACAACATGCGCTGCTGGAAATGCGTGCTTACCTGAAAGACGTGTTTGCGCTGCGCCGCCGTGATCCCGGTGACGATCTGATTTCCGGTCTGCTGGCCGCTCATGATGAAAGCGACAGGCTGACCGAGGAGGAAATGCTGACCACCTGTGTGACGCTGCTGGTGGCCGGGCACGAAACCACCAGCAACCTGATTGGCAATGCCCTCTATGCTCTGCTCCACCACCCCGATCAGATGCACGACCTGCGCCGTGACCCCACGCTGATGCCCACCGCTATAGAGGAATTCCTGCGCTATGAGACCTCGCTCCAGCGCAACCGCAAACGGGTGGCCTGCAACATGGAATTCGGCGGGCGCGAACTCAGAGAGGGGCAGCTTATCATGCAGGTACTTTCCGCCGCCAACCGTGACCCGGCGGTCTTTGATCAACCCGACAGTCTTGACATCCGCCGTGACCCCAACCCGCATATCGCCTTCGGCAACGGCATTCACTTCTGCCTGGGCGCACCCCTTGCCCGTGTCGAAGCGCCAATTGCGATCCATACATTGCTGGAACGTTTCTCTGCCCTGCGTCTGGACCCAACCTGCCCTGTGGAATGGCAGGCGAACAGCGTCCTGCGCAGCCTGAAAGGGTTAAGGGTAATCTTTTAAAATTGGAGAAGAATGGACTGATTTATCCATTCAAACAGAGATTTCCCGATTTCAGAGGCATGGCAATAAGAGCTAATCTACCAATAATCTGTTATTCATGCTGTAACAATGTGCGCCCTCTAATCTCAGCAGCATCGTAAAGCGAGGTTCTATCGGAACTAACGGAGTTTGTTATGCGTAAGCTGTTCAGTATCTTAGTTGTTATGTCATTGTTGGTAGGGGTTGTGGGTTCAGTGTCCGGCTCTGACCATGACACGGTTACAGGCTATGTTGTACACGGTATTCCTGGCCTGGACGTGGATGTATACATTGATGGCGAGCTGTTTGTAAAGGATTTCGCACCCGACACTGTTGCTGGCCCGCTGAAAGGCCCTGGTGACCGTGACGCAAGGATAGATATTGTCCCTGCTGGTGGAGACCCGGCTCAGCCCGCGCTCTCGGCCACACTCAGCTTCCCGGCCGGCTCGAACGTGTCGATTGTTGCTCACCTGACCGAAGATGGTGAGCCGACCCTTTCCGTTTTCGATAATGACGTTTCAAACACTGGCGAGGGCCAGACTCGTCTCATCGTGCGCCATGTCGCGGCGGCTCCGGCGGTAGATGCGTTGTTCTTCCCTGGAACGACAGATGAACTGCGCGTTGGCCCATTGTCAAATGGTGAGCAGGTCGTCGAGACGCTGCCCGCAGGTAACTACACCGCTGTGGTTGTTCCAACCGGTACATCGGACGAAGTTTATGGACCTCTTTCCAGCGAACTGAGAGCCGGTAGCGTTTACATCGGTTACGCGGTGGGCAATCTGGACGACGGCACCTTCAAGTTCCTGACGCAGCAGATTTACGTTGGGGAATAAGCCCAAAGCTGTCAGTGTAGAATAACAAAAGCGCGGGTGAGGGGAACCTCGCCCGCGTCTTTTAATTTAAGGCAGTTGCTTCTGTCGGTAAAGCAATAGAGGTTAGCCAGATATCTGGCTGAGACTTTACCTCACATCAGCTTCCGTGCTTCGATGAGGTAAGTCCATGCTTCGAAGGCTAGTTTCCCCTCCTGCTCTACACGTTTCTGTAAGCCGAGCAGATTTTCCTGATAGAGCTTGACATCAAAGCCCGGAACAAGCCAGGGAACAGCATGGAGATAATACACCAGTGCCCCCACATCATTAAAATGGAGCTTCCCCCGCCAATCTTCCGCATTCACAATAGTCAACCCGGCCGCCTCTAGCAGAGGCACATACCGTTCCGGTGTCGCCTCCGGCCACTGTGGAGATGCACCAAAAACTTCCAGTAGGTCATGTGCCCACAGTCCATGCACCTGTTTGGTCAGAAAAGTCCCGTTGTGGGCCAGGGTGCGGCTTAATTCCAGTGCGTTAAATGAGCCGTGCCGGTTCAGCACCAGATCGAATACCTCAGAGGCAAAAGGTAAAGGTGTTAATTCATCTGACGATGCCATAACTACATTCACGCCTAGCGGTGACAGACGTTCATGTGCCAGCCGAACATTAGGAGGATAATTTTCTGTAGCGACAATCCGCGCAGGCCAATGGGGGCGCAGTGCTAAAAGGCGCTCCCCACCCCCTGTGTCCAGATCAACCACGGAGGCCGCTCCCTGCATCAGTTCAACAGCCCGCTCCATGTAATTCCAGGGTGGTTGTTCCTCGTCCATGCGACCATCCAGATAAGATAAATCCCATCCTTCAAAAGGCTGCGCTGCTTCATACATCCAGGTTTCGATCAGAGAATCACGATCCATATCTGCGCCTCGTCGCCAAAATTAACTTTCCCGCACCAGCACATACCCCGCTGCCCCCCGCCAATACTGACGATACGCCGCTGTCTCCGTGAGCAACGCGCGCAGCCGCGACTCTACAGCCGCCAGTGCCATCTGGTCGCGTATGCCCCCCTGCCCCAACTTTACTGCGCCCGTATCATCCAGCATCACGGTAAGCTGCCCCACCGCCGCCAGCCACTCCAGGCCAGCGCGTATGGTCGCTTCGCGGTGTGCCATCGCCGCCGCCAGCGCATCCAGCCGCGCAGTGCCACCCTTCGCACTCAGTATGTGCCTGACCAGCCCCCCCAGCCGCTTCAGGAACGGCTCGAAGCCATCCACGCCGGGATCATGCGCGAACAGGTAAACACACTCCGGCTGTACCTGTCGCAGCGCTGCCGCCCACTCCGTCGCCCCCGGAGGCATTGTCCACACGGCCAGCACAGGCGCACGTTGCAGCTCCAGCCGCGTGCTGCCTTCCATCTCGGTCGTCGCTTCACGCCAGACCAGCAACCCACCGCGCTCTGCTTCGATCTGCCCCAGAATAAAACGCGGATCGCTCACCAGCCGGTAATCCTCGACTTCGATCTCTGCCGGACGCACCTCCAGATCGGGCACTCCATCACTGACAGGGCGGGCATCCACCCATTCGACCAGTATCTCTGTCTCACCTTTATAATTACTGGCGCGCACCGTGTATGCCAGATCAAAACGCCCCTGCGGTAAATCATCCTCGCTCGCCTGCCACCAGATCACCCGCTGCGATCTTCCCTGCTCATCCTCGACACGCAGCGCCAGATGTTCACTCCGCCGCCCTATGGTTGTCTGTCGGCTGATCTTCAGCCCACGTGTCGCCAGTCTCAGCGGCGGATTGCCCGGCCCGAAGGGAGCCAGCCGTTCCACCTCGCGCACCAGCCCCATCGAGAGATCGGTCAGTGCCAGATAGCCATCAATCGCCAGCGTTGGCGTGATTTCGGTCGAGACCAGCATTCCCTGCACTGTGCGGCTGATCGCCCGCCGGAAGTCGCCAATCTTCTCCGGGGCGAGGCTCAGGCCTGCCGCCATCGTGTGCCCTCCGTATCCCAGTAGCAGATCATGCTGCGCGGCAATCGCGGCAGTGATGTCGCAGCCCTCCACCGAACGGGCCGACCCGCGCCCCACCTCGCCCTCCGGTGTGGTAATGAGAATTACCGGGCGCTGGTATTCCTCCGCCAGGCGGCTGGCGACAATACCCACCACACCACCCGGCCAGTCTGGATGGCTCAGCACCAGCACCGCAGTGTCCAGCAGCGTAGGGTCTTTTTCGATCTGCGCCTTCGCCCCCCCATACACCTGGCTGCTTTGCAGTTTACGCTCGCTGTTCAGCCCTTCAAGCTGTGCCGCCAGCACACGTGCCTGCTCTATATCCTTTGTCGTCAGCAAATCCACCGCCGGATTCGCGTCGCTTAGCCTGCCCAGTGCGTTCAGGCGCGGCCCCAGCGCGAAGCCAATGCTCTGCTCGTTCAACTCCCCAGGCTGCACTCCCGCCAGCTCCATCATCGCCTGTAAGCCGAGCCGTTCTGTCTCGCGCAGCACAGTAAGTCCCTGTTGCAGCAGGTAACGTGTATCCCCGGTGAGTGTCGCCACATCAGCCACAATGCCAAGCGCGACCAGATCGAGATAAGGTGTCATGTCGTGCCCATCATACAACGCCTCGACCAGCTTATAAGCTGTGCCCACTCCCGGTAGAGTCTGCAGGGGGTGCGTTTCCTCCACGCGCTGCGGATTAACCACCGCATAAGCCTTCGGCAGCGTTGTGCTTAGCTGATGATGATCGGTAATGACCACATCCACACCCCGCGAATTGGCGTACTCCACCGCTTCATGGGCACTGATACCCGTGTCACAGGTCAGGATCACCCCTGCCCCGCTGTCGATAATCTCGCGCAGTTTAGGGATGTAAATGCCATGACCTTCACTCATGCGGTTAGGGATGTGATAGCGCACCTCTGCGCCCATCTCGCGCAGCGCGGAAACCAGCAGCGCTGTCGCCGTCTGCCCGTCCACATCAAAGTCACCCCATACACAGATGACCTCGCGTGTCCTGATCGCCCGCCGCAACCGTTCCACCGCTTTGTCCATATCGGGCAAATCATACGGCGAAGCCGGGCGGTAGTACGCCGGGTCAAGGAACGCCTGCGCTGCGGCAGCGGTCACAATGCCACGCCGCGCCAGCGTTTGCGCGATCAGTTCGTGCCCGCCTGTGAACTCGCGCAGCGCCTCCGGTACAGCAATCGGTGTCGGTTCAAGCCAGTGTTTCATCAAAAATCATCAAGATACTTTATTGTCCCCGAAAGTATAATGGTCGAAATGACACACCACAAAAAGGCAATCGCTAGAAAGTTAAATGCGGCATCTCCATTAACAAAGAAGATCAGATAAATAAAATGGCCGATGCCCACAATCACACCTAACAGCAATGCTGTTCCTGTAATCACCATTACAGGTAACGCAATTGTAAGCTGTAAGAGCTTTTTTCGATCTCCATCACTTATATAGTTTGTAGGTGAATGAGGCTTATATTGGTCAACATACCACCAGGCAAAGGCCAATGCTTCATAATATGGCAATAGACTGGTAAGAGATTTAGCAATTGTAAAAAGAGAGTCCTCTAATCCCGAAGAGAAAAAAGTTCGCAAGACATTTAATAAACTAACAAGCACCCCAATTGTGAGTATCGGGCCTAATAGAACAATTAAAGGGATACCGACAATGGACTTGAATAGTCTCACTCGGTTCTTATAAACCTCAAAGTCTGAGGTGGTTTTGAAAGCCCCGTTTTTTAATTTTTCTGGTTCCGAGTTTTTCCGTTTTTCAAGCTGCTCCACAACGTAATCCGGCTTATCCCTCAGCACTTGATAAAAGTCGTCTTCATCATACTCAGGGTAAACACCAGAAAGATATTCTTTAATGTTCCCTGCAAAGACTTTTGCTTCCTGCTTATCCTTGAATCGCGCTAACACAACCCCATTTGGGGAGATCACCGACCAGCTCTGCCCCTGCCAGACAATGTTCAGATTATTAACGTTTGTTTTGATGGACATAATACTGAATACCGCTTCAAACACCTATTTGATAATACAATGAATTGGCGATTATTAATCATGGGATTTCCCTTTGAACTTCAGATCGAGGAATGGGAAGAGTGATAAGTCCTTTTAAGCCACCCGCTTCTTGGCGGCTTCCCCATTCAATGCTACGCTTAATCTGGCAGCGTTTTATTGGAGACCAGACAATGGAAATCAACCCCGACTCACTGGAAGTCACCAACAATATCATCCAGAACCGCTTTGAAGTGTCGCTGGAGGGGCGTACCGCCATTATGGAATATATGATCGCGGGCACCAACATGATCTTCACCCACACCGAAGTCCCACCAGAGTTTGAGGGCAAAGGGATCGCCAGTAGAATGGCACAGTTCGCGCTGGATTATGCCCGCGATCACAGCTACAAGATTCAGGCACTCTGTCCCTTTGTCGCGCTCTATATCCGCCGCCATCCCGAATACCAGCCCATCACCTGGGGCTATGAATAGGTGAATTTACTTTCTGGCTGTTTCATACCTTAGTCCCTTTTCTATTGTCACAGGTTAATGTTAACCTTAACCTGTTGCGCAACTCAGGAAAGGTACATAGGATGAAAATTTTTGTCACCGGAGCCGCAGGGTTTATTGGCTCTCACCTTGCGGAGACTCTTGCTCGTGCCGGTCATCAGGTCATTGGCATCGACAGTTTTGCAGATTATTATGATCGCCGTCAGAAAGACCACAACGCCGCTGCGGTGCGCGCGGCGGGCGCGCAATTGGTCGAGGCCGACCTGACGACGATAGACCTGCGCCCTTATGTCGAAGGGGTGGAAGTCGTTTATCATGTGGCGGCACAACCCGGGATTTCCGCCACCACGCCTTTTAAGGATTACCTGCGTAACAATCTGGAAGCCACCTATGCTCTGCTGGAAGCGGTGAGAACACAACCCACGCTTGGCCTGTTCGTGAATGTGGCGACTTCCTCAGTGTATGGCAGTAAGGCTACCGAGCCAGAAACCGCCGCGCCCGAACCCATCTCATACTATGGCGTGACTAAGCTGGCCGCCGAGCAGTTAGCCATGGCCTATCACCGGGATATCGGTCTGCCCGCCTGTTCGCTTCGTCTGTTCTCGGTCTATGGCCCACGTGAACGCCCGGACAAACTCTACCCACGCCTCATTCGCAGCATTCTGCTGGGCGAGCCATTCCCCCTGTACGCCAACAGCCGTGAGCATTCACGCTCCTTTACCTATGTTGGCGATGTGATACAGGCCTTCATGCATGTTCTGGACAGCGAAAATGCGATCGGTGAGATCATTAACATCGGCTCGGATGTCGAGATCAAGACTGGCGAAGCCATTGATATCGTCGAGGCGCTGTTGGGCAAACCCGCAAAGTTCGAAATCAGGCCCGCCCGTCCCGGCGACCAGGAAAAGACGCGCGCCAACATCAGCAAAGCTCGTCATCTGCTTGGTTTCCAGCCACAGACACCCTTCCGCGACGGCATCCAGCAGGAAATCACCTGGCTGCGTGAACTGCTGGAATAAGTAAGCTCACATGAA
>JBGSXK010000615.1:0-5391 GCA_041751455.1 Anaerolineae bacterium | reverse complement strand
TTTCGCCAGGCCGGGATCACTACGCAGCGCGTCGTGCAGCCCCATGTTCGCTACTTTAAGGATATAAGGCAGCGTGGCATTGGCCAAGGCAAAGCTGGACGTGCGCGGCACCGCGCCGGGCATATTGGCGACTCCATAATGCAGCACCCCATCAATCACATAGGTCGGGTCGCTGTGGGTGGTAGGATGCGTGGTTTCTACACAACCGCCCTGGTCTACCGCCACATCAGCGATCACACTGCCCCTCAGCATGTCCTTCAGCATCGGCCGTGTAACCAGATTTGGCGCGCGCGCACCGGGAATTAACACTGCGCCAATGACCGCGTCAGCAGTAGCAATGGCCTCTGCGATATTGGTGGCGTTGGAGCTGAGGGTAGTCAACGCGCCGGTGAGGACTTCGGAGAGATACCGCAGACGGTCAAGGTTCACATCGAGCAGAGTCACACGCGCGCCCATCCCCAGCGCAACCTGCGCAGCATGGGTGCCCACCGTGCCTGCACCCAGGATAACCACATGCGCCGGGCGTACTCCCGGTACCCCACCCATCAGAATACCACGTCCGCCGTTGGGCTTTTCCAGGTAATGCGCCACGATCTGTGTTGCCATACGTCCAGCCACCTCGCTCATCGGCTGCAACAGCGGCAGACGGTGCTGGTGATCTTCTACCGTCTCATAGGCCAACCCCGCCACGCCACTTTCCAGCAGCGCGTGGGTGAGTTCCTGTGACGCAGCCAGGTGCAGATAAGTAAAGAGAATTAGCCCCTCGCGCAGGTAACCATATTCCACAGGCTGCGGCTCTTTGACTTTGAGGATCATTGCGGCCTGGTTCCAGACCGCCTCTGCATTATCCAGCAGGGTCGCCCCCGCAGCGGTATATTCGGCATCATTAAAGGTGCTGCCTTGCCCTGCCCCCGCTTCTACCACGACACTGTGCCCGTGCCGCACCAGTTCACGCACGGCATGAGGCGGCAGTGCAACACGACTTTCATTGTCTTTAATTTCTTTGGGAATGCCAATCAGCATTATGTCGCCCTTTTCCAAAAATTCCCCGTCAAAAGATGAGGCCAGAGTAATAAGTTTTATCTCATCACACATTACTCTGTACTCATCACTTTATATTGTACAACATGTCTCAAAAAAGTAGATGAGATTTGTACAGAGTGTATGATCTGCCGTGACCTGCCCAAATTGGTGGGGCGCTGGTGAGGCGAATTTGCTATAGTGCATGGCAGGTTTGCCGTGCAACCCTGTACAATCAACCTGATACCCACATCACCCTATAATGGACGGGGCTTGGCCCTGTATATCCTTCATCCCGTGATAAGGCTTACTTCCCAACCGAGAGGCTCATGGATACCAAACCTGTTCTCATGTGTATTGATGATGATCCAAGCGTTTTGAGTGCGATCTCACGCGATTTGCGCCGCCACTATGGAGAGTATTACCGGGTGGTACGCGCAGATTCGGGCAGCACAGCGTTGGAATCATTGGAAGAACTGAAGCGGCGTAGTGAGCCTGTTGCGCTGTTTCTGGTGGACCAGCGGATGCCACGCATGAGCGGGGTCGAGTTTCTGGCACAGGCTATCCGGCTTTTCCCGGAGGCCAAACGCGCTATGCTGACCGCCTATGCCGATACCGATGCCGCCATTCAGGCCATTAACAGTGCGTCGGTGCATCACTATCTGCTCAAACCCTGGGATCCGCCGGAGGAAGCACTCTATCCGGTGCTGGATGATCTGCTGGAGGATTGGCAGGCAAATTACCGCCCGGCCTTCAGCGGCATTCACATCATCGGCCATCGCTGGTCATCCCCTACACACCAGCTTAAGGATTTTTTGGCCCGTAACCAGATTCCGTACCATTATCTGGACATGGAAAACGACCCGACAGCCGCGGAAAAGCTGGCGGAAGCCGGACAATCGCCTGATGTGCTGCCTGTGGTTATCCTGGTTGATGGCGAGGTCATGACTCAGCCCAGCACACACGAACTGGCGGAGCATATGGGGTTGAAGATGCAGGCCGGGCGGCAGTTCTATGATCTGGCAATTGTGGGCGGTGGGCCAGCGGGGCTGGCGGCGGCCGTCTACGGCGCGAGTGAAGGGCTGAGTACCGTCTTGATTGAGCGGGAGGCGACAGGTGGGCAGGCTGGGACAAGCTCACGCATTGAAAATTACCTGGGCTTTCCCTCCGGCCTCAGTGGAGGCGACCTGGCACGGCGCGCCACCGCGCAGGCACGGCGCTTTGGGGTCGAGATTCTGTCACCGCTGGAAGTCAGTGGACTGCGACTGGATGGCCCTTACAGGATTTTGCAGCTTTCCAATGGCGAAGAAATCGCCTGCCATGCGCTGGTGGTCGCTGTGGGGCTGAGCTACCATAAGCTGAACCTGCCGGGTGCGGATCGTCTGGCCGGGGCGGGGGTGTTTTATGGCGCGTCACTCTCCGAAGCGCTTTCCTGCAAAGACCAGCGGGTCTTTGTGGTAGGCGCGGGTAATTCCGCCGGGCAGGCGGCCATGTATCTGGCACAACACGCCAGCGAAGTCGTGATCTGTGTGCGCAGCGATTCACTGGCCTCCAGGATGTCACAGTATCTTGTCGAGCGTATCGAGAACACACCGAATATCAAAGTGCGTTTACATACAGAAGTAATTGAGTTGTATGGCGAAGATCACCTGGAAGCGGTCAGCCTGTGCGATGTGCGCACCCGGCAGGGAGAGCGGCTGGAAGCCTCCGCGCTGTTCATCTTCATCGGTGCAGCACCCCAGACAGATTGGCTGGCGGACATAATTGAGCGTGATGAGCGCGGTTACATCCTCACTGGGCCGCAGATCATGCGTGAGGGCAGGCCTCCACCAAGCTGGACAGAGGCACGTGACCCCTTCCTGCTGGAAGCCAGCGTGCCAGGTATTTTCGTGGTCGGCGATGTACGCGCGAATTCCGTTAAGCGGGTGGCTTCTGCCGTAGGGGAAGGTTCGATTGCCGTGCAGTTCATTCACCAGCATCTCGCCCATTTGAAATAGGATGAGGATACAACCTGTGAATACCCTTCATGAACAGTACCAGATGGAGATCTTTCACGATCTCCCGGCCGAGGAAATGGAGTGGCTTATCGCACACAACCGGGAAATGCGGCTGGAAACCGGCGATTATTTCTATCGTATTGGTGATATGCCCGAAGGCTTTTATGTAGTGCTGGAAGGCGAACTTCAAGTGTCGAGCATGGTCAATGGCGAGCTGAAAGTCATGGGCACAACCCCACGCGGCATTATCGGTGGTGAGATTCCCGTGCTGTATGGCTCAGCCTCGCCAGTCAACTCGCGCGCGATTATGCCCACCACACTGATGTTTTTTGACACGACCGCGTTCCGCCAGATTTTCGCCTACGCTCCCACTTTTGGGGCGCGTGTCCTGCGCATTGCTGCCGAACGCATGAGCAGCACCGCCTCGATGGCCGTTCAACAAGCCAAGATGGCCGCGTTAGGCAAGCTGTCTGCCGGGTTGGCGCATGAGCTGAACAATCCGGCAGCCGCTGCCCGCCGTGCCGCCAGTACCCTGCACGAAATGCTGCCTCAGCTTCAGACCCAGACACTGAACCTGAGCCGTTTAAACCTGACCGATGCCCAGATCAAAAATCTGATCACCCTGCAAAAGGATGCGATTGTAAACGCCGGGGACTCTGCGCCGCTTAGCCCTATCGAACGCAGTGACCGCGAGGATGCGCTGAGCGACTGGCTGGAGGCGCATGAAGTACCTAATGCCTGGGATATTGCCCCGACGTTTATCAATGCGGGGGTCACACCCGACGACATGGATGAACTGGCGCAGTATGTACGCGAAGAAAACCTGCCCACCGTGACGGCATGGCTGGCAACCGCTTTGAACGCGGGCGCGCTGCTGTGTGAAATCCATGAGACTTCCGAGCGCATCAGCGATCTGGTCAAAGCCGTGAAAGAGTACACCTATATGGATCAGGGTACGGTGCAGGAGGTGGATATTCATCATGGGCTGGAAGCTACACTGCGCGTCATGAAACACAAGCTGCGTGATGTTGAAGTCGTGCGCCACTATGACCCTGACCTGCCAAAACTCATGGGGCGCGGCGGCGAACTCAATCAGGTCTGGACGAACCTCATCGACAATGCGGTCTATGCGATGAGCGGCGCGGGCGAATTGAAGCTGATTACCCGTAATGAGAATGAATTTGTCATGATCGAGGTGACGGATAGCGGCCCAGGCATCCCTGAAGACGTGCTGCCGCACCTGTTCGAGCCGTTCTATAGCACCAAGCCACAGGGTGAGGGCACAGGGCTGGGGCTGGACATGGTATACCGCATTATCCAGGGGCATCAGGGAACGATTGAGGCCCGGTCAGAGCCAGGGAATACCCGCTTTATCGTGCGCCTGCCGTTGAGCGGGGTGAAATAGGGATAGACATATTCATCAGGAGCGACGCAGGTGTCGCCCCTGCACATTACCTTCGTGGTCAGGCCACCTCTAGGAGTCTGGTTCTGTTTCCGACTCCAGCACTTTGCGCTCGCGCAGGGTATCCATCAACTGCTCAAAGCTGATGCCATAACGTGCGGCAATCTCACGGGCATAGCTCATACCCATCGGCGGGCTGGGGACGATCTTATAGGTACGTTTTGCCACCTGTCCGTCGCCGTTCTGCTCGATCTTGACCATCGAAACAAGGCTGACAATTTTGCTTGCGCCGGGCGTATCAGCATTGATGCTGTCGCAGTCGGCGGCCAGTTCGTGCAGGTGTGTGGCATAGATTGCCCGTGCTCCTAGCGAGCGAATCACGCGCATGATATCACGCGCCAGATACAGGCTCTCGCCCGCGCTGGTGCTGGCAAGTGATTCGTTCATCAGGATCAGGCTATGACGTGTGGCGTGAGCGAAGATTTCACTCAGGCGGCGTGCTTCTTCACCCAGTCGTCCGGTTTCCAGATCAGGACGCTCCTCAGCGGCAAAATGAGTGAAAATCATATCGACCGGACTCATACGCGCGCTGCGGGCAGGCACATACAACCCTGCCTGGAACAGCACATGCGCCAGCCCCACTGCCTGAGTATAGGTGGTCTTACCACCACGATTGGGGCCGGTCAGGATAAATACACGCCCTTCATCGCTAAAATTCACATCATTGACCACCACCTCGCTGCTCAGGTCACGCGGCTGGTGTTCGCTGTCGAAGTGCAGGGCGAGATTGAGGTTAAACAGGTCATGCAGGATGCATACCCGCTCGTCCATCGGCACGATCTGTGGACGACACATGGGCAGGCCGCACTGCTGTAAATGACGGATCAACTGTGCCGCGCCCAGGTAAAAAGCCATTTCTTTTTCCAGCGCGACCAGCACCCGCCCGGTGATGCGTGTGTAACTGCGCAGCGT
>JBGSXK010000614.1:0-7758 GCA_041751455.1 Anaerolineae bacterium | reverse complement strand
TGTCGGTGGCCGTCGGCGAGGGGGTCACAGTCTCTGTAGGCGTGCTGGTCGGTGTGTGTGTCGGCGTATCAGTGGCGGTGGGTGTGGGCAAGGGAGTCTCAGTAGGCCCCTGTGCCACCGGTACCCCGCGCAGATTGCCCGCCGTGCCCACCAGCGCGGGCGAGGCGGCAATCCAGCCGAATGCGCCATCAGGAAGCTGCACCAGATACCAGCCGCCATCCTCGCTGATCCCGGTAATTTCCAGGGTTTCACCGCTCATAATGCTGGAGAGTGACGGATACTGCGCGCCCGGCCCGGAACGTGCGAGGATATCGCGCAGGGAGAGCGCCTGGGGCACAACAGGCGTGATGGTGCGGGTCGGGGTGAGCGTGTCCGTGGGAAGCAGTGCCAGCGCGTCAGCAGTAGAAGTTTCGGCCAGTTGCAGCGCGAAAATCATAGTCGCTGTTTCACGGTTGGCGGCATCCTGCGCGCTCTGCGGCAGCAGCACCACCAGCAGAAACCCGACCAGCACGATCACGGTCAGCAGCACACCCCATACCAGCGGATTCTGGTAGATGGGGCGCTGCAACGGAATGGGCGCGGTCCCCGTTGTATCGCGCTTGCCTGCGCTGAGGGTGCGGCTGATCTCGGTCACGAGCGCCTGCATTCCCTGGTTGAAATTGGAACGCACGTCCACACGCTGCCTGCCGCTGAGGATATAAGGCACGGAGGTGGCTTCATCACCCTTCGCCAGAATGGGGAAGATGGGCACATCATGGATGCTGGCGTAATGGATTTCGTCGCGCACCCACTTCGAATTGCACGAATCCGGTGTGAGGATGACCACCATACAGTCGGAATTTTTCAGCGCTTCCTCAATAGCCTGATCCCACATGGGCGTGCCGGGCGTGAGATTCTCGTCTGTCCAGACCACGAAGTTTTGCTGGGCAAGCAGACTGCGCACACGTGCCATCAGGCGGATGTCTTTATGGCTGTAGCTGATGAACACATCATGCTTGTCTGCGGTGTTCTCGGTTTTGACGGCGGGGATATGTGCCAGACCTTCGGCAGGCTGATATACAGCGCCAGGCGTCCGATCTTCCAGAGTAGGGGTGTCAGGCAGTGGGGCACTGCCGGGGGTGGGCACGAAGGTGTGGCTGCCGCCAGGCTGAAGCGGGAATGTAAAAAAGCCGCTGGCCTCGAATGGCTGGTCGGCAATGGCGCTTTCGAAAGCCTGGGCAAAGACCGCCGCTGTTTTATAACGTTCCTGCGGGGACTTCGCCATCGCCTTGTTGAGTACGATCTTCACAGCATCGGAAATATCGGTGCGGAAGACCTTCGGCGGGGTGGGTTCTTCGTGCAGGTGCTTATGCATCAGCGCGTAGGGCGTGGGCGCTTCAAAGGGCATCCGCCCGGTGACCATGACGTAAGTCAGCACCCCCAGCGCGTAAAGATCAGTTTCTGGCGTGACACTTTCACCGCGCCACTGTTCAGGGGCCATGTATGAGGGCGTGCCCATCGACACGCCTGTCCCTGTCAGCGAGGAGGTATCGCTCAACACTTTGGCAATGCCGAAATCGACCAGGAACGGGTCGCCATGATCATCGAACATGACATTGCTGGCCTTGATATCACGGTGGATCACACCCCGGCTGTGAGCGTAATCCAGCGCGGAGGCCAGCAGCCTGATGACCTTGCCTGTTTCTGGCAGCGTGGGCAGCGGGTGTTCGCCACTTTCGCTCAGCGCCAGCCGCTCTGCCAGCGAACCCCCTGTGAGCAGCCGCATGACGACGTAGTTAATGCCATCCTGGGTGTCAAAGTCATAAATGGGGACAATATGAGCGTGTTCCAGCGAGGCGGCTGTCTGGGCCTCGCGCAGGAAGCGCTCGACATAACCAGCCTCGGCAGCAAACATGGGCGGCAGCACTTTGAGCGCGACCTCACGTTTGAGCGGGGTCTGATAAGCTTTATAGACCGCGCCCATCCCCCCCATGCCGATGAGTTGGCGCAGCTCGTACTGGCCAAATTTCCGTCCGGCCAGGCTGCGAATGTTAATACTTAAAGCAGGTGGGTCTACCGGGTCATTGGTGAGTGTGGGGCTTTTGCGCAGAGAGGCGACCGCGTGTTCGATCATCTGCGCCAGCGCTTCGATGATCTGGTCAATGCCAGTGTTCTTCGCATCCAGCACCCGCACGCTGTCGCTTTCCAGCAGCTTGCGTACATGGGTGGTGGGGGCCTGCCCTATCGGGATCTGCTCATATTCTTCCTGATAAATGGGGATGAGTAATTTGCCCGCTTTGCTGGCGGTTTCGATCTCCGCCAAAACCTGCTGCGACTCGAATACATCTTTACCCAGCAGGCACACAAGCACTTGGCTGCTGCGAATATCCTCCACCAGCGTGGTACGCAGCGTCCCCTGCGCGTCATCACGCTCGGTATCGATATATACACTGATCCCACGTGCCCGCAGGCCCTCGGCCATCGTGGCCGCCAGCGGAGCGCTGGACTGGTCGCGGTAGCTGATATACACACTTGACATGAAGTTAGACAGTCATCCCCAACAAACACATTTCCACAGTATAAACGTCTGTTCGATTTGGCGCAAAGGTTGAAGTTGGCAGCGCGTATAACTGTCTATGTCTTACCCAGGCGCGTCTCGAAGTTTTGTAACGCCTCCTGCAGGCGCTGCTGCTGGAGTGTCGTGGTCAGGTCGCCGCGTGTACGCTCCAGCACGCCGCGTACCACGTCCGTCTGCCGTCGCAGCCCACCTGTGATAGCATCGGGAAAATCAAACGTCACCAGTTGGTCATAAACCGCGTCCATCCAGTCCAGCAGACGCTCCGCCTCGTCACTGTCGGCCTCTTTGCGACGCAGAATGTCGAGGATAAAGCGGCGCAGTTCTGTCGCGGCTTCGGCCAGTCCATTGAGGTAAGTGGCGTTTTCCACATTGAGCGACTCAGGTGTGGGCAGCGGCTCACCCCGAATAATAGCATAAGTGGCGAACGCCTCGACCACTTCTTTCAGAGCGTCCTGGGTGTAACCGCTGTGATAGAGATCCGGGTAATCGGCCACAATCATCTTTAACTCACTGGCGGCCTCTTTCGCGGTGTTCAGCTTTTCCTGCGCGGCCTCCCATTCGCGGCGGTGGGTAGCGCGGATCGACTCCGAACAAAAGCGGGTGAGTTCACGTGAGCGGGCGATGGCGGCATCGCGGGCGGTGTTTTTGGTCACGAAAGCGGCGCGAATCGTTTCGCTGATAGGGGCTAGCTCGTTCATGGCATCCTCCTGTAGCAACAGACAGGCACAGTCTAATCAGATCGCGCGAATTTTGAAAGCCTTTGCGCCGATCATAGTGTACTTATGGGGCGGCGTTACAGTGCAGCATACTCTATGTATTGAACGGGTGACACTTTTCGGAAAGGAAAAAGCATGAAACCCTCGCAGATCATGGATATCCCGCCGGGCGAGGAATGATTACGATCAACGGTGGGCAAGCGCGGGGCGTGCGTCTGGTCAGGGAGATCATCTTCGTGTATCGTGTTAAACGATGAAGATATTATTGCAATACCCTATACTATGGCGCTTGTCCGCGCTGGCTTACAGCGCATTTATCACTGTCCTGCTGGTGCAGCCCAGCGGGCAGCCCGTCATCGGGCCGCCTGCACCCCCTGGCGCACCCACATTGGAACGCGAAATCCTGCTGACCTTCCTGCATGGGGTCGTTTTCAGCCTGCTGACGTTGGTATGGACAGGGGCGTTTGTGCCGGGTATGCCGCTGCAGCGGGCACTGTGGCTGGCGGTGAGCATTGGCCTGACGCTGGGGCTGGTGACAGAGCTGGTGCAGATAGTGGTGCCTGGGCGCGGTGCTTCAGTCGAGGATCTGGCAGCCAACTACCTGGCGACCATAGGAACGGCCTGGGTGATTTACCTGAACCGCCAGGGCATGGAGGATACCCCACGCAAAGCCATGAGTGCCGAGCCATAATGCGACGGGTGGAGTGTCTGAAGTCGCTCTCAGATGCCCACCATCCGAAGATGCCCCGGTACTCATGGCCTGCTGTGCAGCAGTTTACACCGCAAAACCGTTCTGGCGTGTCACCTGGGCATACCAGCGCGCACTTTCCTTCAGGATGCGCTGCTGCGTCAGGAAATCCACATAAATAATGCCGAAGCGCTTGTCATACCCAAATGCCCACTCAAAGTTATCCATCATCGACCACACAAAATAACCCTTGAGCGGCACCCCTTCCTCAATGGCCTGATGCGCGCTGATGAAGTGGCCTTCCAGGTAGGCTTTGCGCTGCGGGTCATTAATGCGGCCATCTTCAGACAACACATCGTCGTAAGCCGCGCCGTTCTCGGTAATAAACAGGTCGCCAGGGGCATATTCTGTGTGGACATGCTTCAGCAGTTTATACAGGCTTTCCGGGTGCACTTCCCAGCCCATAGCGGTGTATTCACCTTCTGGCTGCACCCACTCTACCTGAAGCGGGCCACCACTATCCGAATGTCTGACAACCGCGCGGTTATAGTAGTTAATGCCGAGCAGATCCGTCGGTGCGCTGATCTCTTTCAGATCACCATCTTCCAGCCCAGGGACACTCCCGCCATAAAGCTCCACCATATCGGCGGGGTACTCGCCTTTGAATACCGGGTCAAGAAACCAGCGATTCTGGAAACCTTCCACCCGGCGGGCAGCGGCTTTGTCGGCTTCGCTGTCCGTCGCCGCGTCGGCCCAGGTGAGGTTGAGCACGATGCCAACTTTTGTGCGCGCGTCACCATTGGCGCGGATCACTGGCACTGCACGCCCGTGCGACAGCAGCAGGTGATGAGCCGCCCGCAGCGCCGCCGTAATATCCTCCAGCCCCGGCGCGTGATGCCCCAGTCCATAGCCCAGGAAGGCCGCGCACCACGGTTCGTTATGCGTCATCCACTGATGCACCCTGTCACCCAGACGCTGCGAAACCACATCTGCATAATCGACAAAGGCATCGACGATAAAGCGCGCCGGCCAGCCGCCTGCATCCTGCAAGGGCTGTGGCAAATCCCAATGATAGAGGGTAGCATAGGGCTGTATACCTTTCAGCAGCAGGTTGTCCACCAGCCGGTCATAAAAATCCAGCCCGGCCTGGTTGATCTCACCTGTGCCCTGCGGGAAAATGCGCGGCCACGCGATAGAGAAGCGGTAGGCCTGTACGCCGAGTTCGGCCATGAGTTCGATGTCTTCCGGGTAGCGATGATAATGATCACAGGCCACATCGCCATCATCACCATTGACCACTTTACCGGGGGTACGGCAAAACGTATCCCAGATGGACGGGCCACGCCCATCTTCAGAGGCCGCACCCTCGATCTGATAAGAGGAAGTGGCAGTCCCCCATAAGAAGTTATTCGGAAATGCTAACCAGTTCGCCATGAGTGTTCCTTAACACAATTTAAGGCAGGCCGTTAGTGTATAACGAAGTGGGCGAAAATTACAGCTTTGCGTCTGCATCATCTTTGCGTTAAGTTTGAGCAATACGGATATTCTCGAAGGACGATTATGGCCGACACGACTGTGCGTTTCATCCACATCAGCGATACTCACATCAGCCCCGACCCGGATTATAAAGTTGGTGAAGTGCCCGTACACCCGACAAAAGCGGCTAAAGCGCTGGTGGAGCAGGTGAACGACCTGCCCTTTACGCCCGACTTCGTGCTGCACACCGGGGACATCGTGTATGATGCAGACGAGGCTGCTTACGCCGTAGCGCGTGACATCCTCGGCCAGATCAACGCGCCCGTTTACTACATCGCGGGCAACCATGACGACTCGCAGATGATGCAGCGAATCTTTCTGCGGCAGGAAAACATACGCCCCTATCACTTTTACAGCTTCGATGTTAAAGATGTGCAGTTTGTGTGCCTGGACAGCACCGGCCCTGCCGAGCCGCCCTCAGGCAGCATCAGCAGCGAGCAGTTAGAATGGCTGGAAAACCTGTGCAAAGAGCCGGACGACCGCCAGATGATCGTGGCGGTACATCATAATGTGCTGCCTGTGGGGTCGCCCTGGCTGGACGAATTTATGCGCATGGACAATGGCGAGGAATTACACCGGGTGCTGCTGCCCGCGCGGGAGAAACTGCTGGGCGTGTTTCATGGGCACATCCACCAGAATCAGCAGGTCACACGAGACAATATTATCTATACCAGTGTCCTGAGCAGTTGGTATCAACTCGGCAGTTATCCCGGCCAGACCGAAACCCTGCCCCAGCTCGATGCTCAGCCCGGCTACAATGTCGTGACCGTCACCCCGGAGCAGGTTTATGTACAGCAGTGTCGTTACAGTATCTCTGGCCACTAGCGCCGGGGCAGCACTGTGTATGAACCTGCGCCTGTGGTTTTACTGCCCGTCGCCCCGGTTTTCACGCCACCATTCATGGAATGATTTTTCGGCAAAGGGTGGGAAGTCGCGGTAATCTGTCCAGCCGTTCAGCGGCGGCGGAAGCTGGTCAAGATGGTCTTTGCCGGTGATCTCGGTCAGTACTCTGGTCGCGACACCTGCCGCCTTCGCGCCGGCCTGATAAAGCAGCGGGTGCTGGAAGCCGAAGGCATAGGCTTTCATGCCCACCTGCCATACCGTATCCTGCTCTTTTTGCAGATCATGACGCAGCGACAGCAGCATATCCGGGATGTTAATATCCACCGGGCAGGCCGATTTACACGCGCCGCATAAACTGCTGGCGAAGGGCAGGGGAGAAGCGTTCTCGATCCCTTTCAGCAGCGGTGTGATGATCGCGCCGATAGGTCCGGGATAGACCCAGCCATAACTGTGCCCGCCCACCTGCTGATAAACCGGGCAGGTGTTCAGGCAAGCGCCGCAGCGGATGCAGGCCAGCGCCTCGGTATACTCGCTGGCGTAAATATCGCTGCGCCCATTATCCACCAGGATCAGGTAAAAATGCTCCGGGCCGTCCCCATCACCAGGCCGGGCCGGGCCGTTGAACATATTGCAGTAAACGGTCATACGCTGGCCGGTGGCGCTGCGCGGGAGCAACTGCACCAGCGTGGCGAAGTCCTCCCAGGTGGGTACGATCTTCTCGATGCCAACCACAGCGATATGCACCGGGGGCAGCCCGGTGGAAAGCCGCCCGTTGCCCTCGTTGGTGACGATGACAACTGTACCTGTTTCCGCGATCAGAAAGTTGCCGCCGCTCATGCCGAAGTCGGCCTTGAGATACTCCTGCCGCAGCAGTTTGCGTGCGAACTTGGTCATATAGACCGGGTCCACCGGGTCGGGAATCTGTTCCATGCCCAGCTTCTCTACAAACAGATCACGCACTTTTTCCTTGGTCATATGCATAATGGGCATGACAATATGGCTGGGGTGGCTTTCGTCGATCTGTACGATGTATTCGCCCAGGTCGGTTTCCAGCATGTTAATCCCGGCGGCCTTGAGTGTGGGCACGAGGTTAATTTCCTCTGTAACCATGCTCTTGCTCTTGACCCCGCGCGTACAGCCATGCTTACGGCAGATGTCAATCACATGCTGGTTCGTCTCCGCGCCGTCTGCCGCCCACAGCACCTGCCCGCCTTTGGCCGTAAGGTTGCGTTCCATCTGCTCCAGCAGGTCGGGCAGGTCGGAAAGCGCGCGCAGCTTCGCGCCGCGTGCCTGCTGGCGCAGGGCGTGGGCATCCAGCGTTTCGCCCATCGCCACCACCCGGCCATGATTGGCATTGGTGGTCGCGCGGTCGAGCGCCGTCTTGAGCTGAATATCTTCCAGTGCGATGGTAGCCGATT
>JBGSXK010000613.1:0-12915 GCA_041751455.1 Anaerolineae bacterium | reverse complement strand
TCCAGATCGCGCTCGATGCCATTGCCGCATTGACCGAGCGACGTAAGGCCATTCGTGCCAACCGCCTCGTTGGGCGGCTGCGGGCCTCGCTCAGTTTCGACCAGATCGAGGATATTATGGCAGGCGGGCTGCGCCGTTACCTGATGGATATTCAGCAGCAGTGCGGGCAGATTCACACCGCCATCCAGCAGACCTATATCGCCTATCAGATTGATTCAGCATTAATCTCTTGACCGCTGCTCAGTTGGGTCTGTAACGATAAGCCCCTGAAGAATCCTCAACGCCTTCAGGGCTTTGCAGGATAGGTGATACAATAAAGCGTGAAGCCTTACAGCCGCCCGCCGACCTCTCGATACAGAAAGTCATAATACGCCCATGAACTATGCAATTCGCCATGTCACCCGCTTTCACTACAGCGCGTCCATCACCGAGAGCGTGATGGAAGTGTACATGAAGCCGCGCACCGAGGGCAGTCAGCGCGCCTTTCACTTCGAGCTGCATGTCAACCCCCAGGCAACCCCCCATTATTACCGTGATTACCTGGGCAATGATGTGCATCACTTCGATGTCCCCCGCCCGCACAATCGTCTCGTCATTACTGCCGAGTCACTGGTGGAGGTGCGCCCGCTGCCACCCCTGCCAGACGCGCTGGCACCGGAGGCTTGGACGCTTCTGGATGCCGAAACAGACGCGGGAGATTATTGGGATATGCTCATGCCCAGTCACTTTGTGGGCGACACGCCGCTGGTCAGCCAGCTTGCGCAGGAATTGGGCATCACCCGCCGTGCCGACCCGCTGACCGTGCTGCGGGAGCTGAACGCCGCCATTTACCACTCGTTTGATTATGCCCCCCAAAGCACCGGCGTGGATTCACCCATTGACGACGCGCTCCAGGCCCGCCGCGGCGTGTGCCAGGACTTCGCCCATATTATGCTGACACTCGTGCGCGCTTATCTGCACATCCCCTGCCGTTATGTCAGTGGTTATCTGTATACCGGCGCGGAAGACCACGACCGTTCTGCCGAGGACGCGACCCATGCCTGGGTAGAGGCGTGGCTGCCGGGGTTGGGCTGGGTCGGCCTCGACCCGACCAATAACCTCATAGTCGGGGATCGTCATATCCGTGTCGCGGTAGGGCGCGATTATGCCGATGTGCCGCCCACACGCGGTGTCTTCAAAGGTGAGGCGGAGACCGACCTGAGTGTGGGCGTACAGGTTAAGCTGTCCGATGAAGTGCCGTTTAGCGAAGACCTGCTGCCGCAGATGTCGGAATGGGCCAGCGAGGATGCCGAAGCTCAGGAACAACAGCAGATGCAGCAGCAGCAGTAAGCAGGATATTCTCCGAAGTCCGTTATCCGTTGTGCCAGATACCTTCCCCGTTCAGGATGCTTGCCAGTTGGTGCGGGAAATGCTCTGAGTCCAGCGGCTTGCCTAGAAAGCTGTAAAAACCAGCCTGGTAAGCCGCATCCATCGACTCGTAATCATAGGTATAAGCGACGATGGGTACACCCTGAAAACGTGAATCGCGCTGCAACCGGCCGCAGATGAGGTAGCCATCCAGCAGTGGCATGTGCAGTTCCAGAAAAATCACTTCAGGTCTGATGATTTCCGCCAGTGTCCGGTCCAGGAAACGCGGATCAAAGATCGGGGTAGAATCGATCCCCTGCCAGGACAGCATTTCTGCCAGCACGCTGGCGCTTTCCCCGTCATAATCGATGATGAGTGCGAACTGATTGCTCATAAGCTGACTCGCAATGACTGATTTTCTAACAGCGTAGCATAGTTATTCGTGCAGAATAATGAGCAAATTCATGAAAGAGATAAATTCTAAGCGCATCACCACACGCCAGCAGCCGCAGCGATGCGCTACAATAAGCGGCCAGTGGAGAGGGTGCGCCACAGGATAAGCCGACTTGTTCAGGAGGTACAGTAGGATGCCACTTGCATTCGGGGATAAAGTGGTGATGATAAGCGGGGCCAGCGGCGCGTTGGGGCAAAGCGTGGCCGCCGCCTTCCGTGCGGCTGGCGCGAAGCTGGCGCTGGTGGATCGCCGGGCCGAGCCTGTAAAAAATGACCGGGAGATGGTCATCAGCGCCGACGTGACTGACCCCACCAGCATGGGGGGATTAATCGGAGAGGTGGCGGCCCATTTCGGGCAGATCGACGTGTTTGTCCATACGGTAGGCGGTTACGCGGCAGGCCAGCCTGTACATCAGCTCGACCTGGACACCTGGGACAAAATGATGACGCTCAACGCGCGCGCCGTGTTTGTCGCCTGTGGCAGCGTGGCGCGGCATATGGTCGAGCGCGGCATCCCCGGCAATATGGTCATCGTGCTGGCGCGGGCTGCCCTCAAAGGCAGCCAGAATCACGCCGCCTACAGTGCCAGCAAAGCAGCGGCACAGCGCATCATGGAAAGCATGGCGGCGGAACTGCTCGGCCAGGGGATTCGCATCAACGCCGTGCTGCCCAGCACCATCGACACCCCGGCCAACCGCCAGGAGATGCCCGCCGCTAACTTTGAGAACTGGGTAAAACCATCGCAGATCGCCGATGCGATTCTGTACCTCACTTCAGACGCGGCCAGTGCCATCAGTGGCGACAGTCTCGCCGTCTATGGGCGTTCGTGAAGCGCAGGTGGATATGTGCGCTGGGCGCGGCAGCACTGGGTGTTTATAGCTGGGGGCAGTATCGCCGGGCGCGTAAAGCCGCGCTGGAAAACCTGCGCGCGGGCAGTGACATCATCCAGACCACCTGCGGCCCTGTGGAGTATGCCCGTGTTGGTCACGGCGCGCCGCTGCTGGTGCTGCATGGGGTGTTGGGCAACTATGCCCATGGCGTGATTTCGTCGCGCCCGCTGCACGAGATTTTCAGCGTGATCGCGCCGTCACGTCCCGGCTATGGGCGCACCCCGCTAACAGTCGGACACAGTGCTGCCCAGCAGGCTGCGGCTTGCGCGGCCCTGCTGGATGCGTTGGGGATAGAGCGTGTGCCGTTGATCGCCATCTCTGGCGCAGGCCCCGCCGCGCTGCAATTCGCGCTGCGCTATCCTGACCGCTGCGCTGGCCTGATACTGATGAGCGCCATCAGCCGCCCGCTGGATGTCACCCGCCTGCATCTGACGTGGTTTTTCAGCCTGCTCGTGAGCCTGCGCCGTTTTGATTTTGGCATGTGGCTGGCGGTCAATGCAGTTATCCACGGGCTGCCGCTGCTGCGTGTCCTCAATCCCGACCTGAAGCAGCGCATCGATGACGACCCGGACGGCCACGCGCTCTTTACCAGCCTCATGCGTGTCTTTTTTCCATCCAGCCTCGCGCGGGATGGCTTCGCCAATGATGTTGAGATGTTCACGGTGGAGACCGACGACATGCTGGCGCAGCTAAAAGTGCCCGTGCTGGTGCTGCACGGGATCAACGATACCGTCTTCCCGGTGGAGGAAGCCCGTCATACCGCCGCGCACATCCCCGGCGCACGACTGGCCATCATCGAGCAGGGTGCCGACCATCCCTTTTACATCACTCACTACGCGGTGACCTGGCCGCTGGTCGCTGCATTTCTGCAAGACGTGTCAGATTAAGTCACCTCACGCCGCCTGGATACACCCTACCGCGCGACCATGAAAAACAACACATCCGGCGCGGGACGCGGCAAATCGAACATTTCCGCCACCTGCGGCATCCGGTACAGTTTCACATCTTCATAACCCGCGTCCTCAAACAGCTTGAGCGCCATTGCTTCGCTCTGGACACTGCCGGGTGAAGTGCGGGTCTGGCGGCGGAACAGCCGCACGACATCACTCGCCTGCTGCGCACCCTCCGTGCTGATATAACCCAGGTCGGCCACAAAGACCCCGCCCGGCTTCAGGCTCTCCCGCATCCCCCGTGCAATCTTGGTAATTTCCTCGAAGGTGAAATAGGGCAGCAGTCCCTCGGCGGCGATGATGTCAGCCCTTTTACCCCCCAGGACCTCTTTCAGTGGGGTCATGCCCAGGTCTGCCCCGTACCAGGATAGATTGGGCGGCAGCGCCTGCTCACGGATTTTTTGCAGGCGTGCCTGCTTTTCCTCTACCACATCTGGCAGGTCAATTTCAATCACCTCTGCGTTGGGCATCGCCCGCGCCAGTTGCAGGCCGCGCGGCGAAAAGCCCGATCCCACCTCCACGATGACTGTGCCCGCAGGCGCGCCCGGCGGCAGCGCCTGCTCGATCAACCCCTTAAAGCCGCCCAACCGGATCGGGACGAAATTAAAGAGTTCCTGCTTGCCCAGGCGCATCAGCAGGCGGGCAATCACCCGCCCGGACAGGCGGCTGAGCGCTGCCGTTTCTGGCGAGGGCATCATCTCGGCACGCAGCCCGGCGAAAATCTCGGCTGTGCGCTGGCCGGCAGTACGCCCCAGCCCTACGGTATCAGGAGTTTCTTGTGCGGTATAAGAGATTTTTTTCTGCTCAGGTCTGGAATCAGTCATAAGGTTATATTCCAAAACAGCTTACGGTATTGATAAAAGAATTGTATATGCTGCCTATAGTCCAATCAATAGGGATGACTATGAATTAGTCTCTGTTTGCGGGGGGCAGGGTTTGGGGGCATACTTGGCGGCATCTGCACGGAGGTGCTTGTATGACGACAACTCACGACCTGGAAACACCCAGTGTACTGATCGACCTGGATCGCGTGGTGAATAATATCGCGCGGATGCAGGCTTACTGTGACGAGCATGGGTTCAAGTTCCGCCCGCACATCAAGACCCATAAAATCCCGGATATTGCCCGGCTGCAAATCGAGGCCGGGGCAGTGGGGTTGGCCTGTCAAAAGCTGACCGAAGCGCAGGTCTTTATTGAGGAAGGCTTCGACGATATTCAGATTCCCTATAATATTGTCGGGACACAGAAGACCGCCCGGCTGGCAGATATGGCACTCTATAACCGTATCACCGTCAGTGCCGACCATCCGGCGGTGATCTCCGGGCTGTCGGATGCCGCCGCCGCCAATGAGATTTCCCTGCGCGTGATGGTCGATCTGGTGACAGAGATCGGGCGAACGGGTGCGCCTGCGCCTGAGGTCATCCAGCTTGCCCGGCGCATCGAGGCCGACGATCATCTGCATTTCGCCGGGCTGCTGGTCTATCCCAGCAATCCCAGCATTCGCCCCTATCTTCAGGAAGCGCTGTTTGATCTCCACCGTGCAGGCATCAGCGTGGAGAGTGTCAGCGGCGGCGGGCTGGGCGCGTCCCTCACTGCCCATGAAGTGCCCGAACTCACCGAACTGCGTGTGGGCACTTACGTCTTTAATGATTGGAGCAGTGTGCGCAAAGGCTGGGCGATGCTGCAGGACTGTGCCATGACCGTGCTGGCGACGGTTGTCAGCCGTCCCACGGCTGGCCGCGTGATCCTGGACAGCGGCAGCAAGACCCTCTCCAGTGATCATTACGAGGGTGAATATGGCTATATCGCAGAGTACCCTGAAGCACGTATCTACCAGCTAAACGAAGAACATGCTTACGTGGATATGACCCAGTGCGACGAACGGCCCATTATCGGCGAGCGCGTTCATATCATCCCGGTGCATACCTGTGTCGTGACCAACCTGCACAACCAGGTTTACGGTGTGCGCGGTGACAATGTCGAAGTGGTCTGGCCAGTGGCGGCGCGTGGGCTGGTGTGGTGAAACTATTTTATTGAGGAAAGTGATGCAGACTTATACTGTTCACCTGCTGCGCATTAAATGTCTGGAGTCGCAGGAACACGCCGGGGACGAAATTTATATCACCTTCAATCGTCAGAAGGTCTGGTCTACCTGGGAACATAAAATGCACGAACGCCCCAGCGGCACCCAGTTCGATGAGTTCGACTTCACCACAGGTCGTGTTCACCAGCAGGACGGCTGGAAGAAAGTCGAGCCGTTCCAGCCGGAGGATTATTACTTCCCCGCCCAGGAAGGCGCGACCAGTTTCGAAGTATGGGACGCAGACCTGTTCTTCGGTGACGATTACCTGGGAGTGGTGCCTATAGGCACTCAGGACGCGGGACGCGGGCAGATTCAATCCGTCTGCGCCGGGGATGGCGCGCGCTACCTGCTGGTCTACGAAGTCACGCTGGATTAATCATGACCACCTATAGTATCCGTCCGGCGACTGTGGACGATGCGCCGCAGATCAACGCGCACCGCAAACGGGTATCAGAAGAATCGTATAACGGCACAAGCTGGTCAACCGGGGAATATCAGCGCACCGACGACGAACAGCGCGAGGCCATTGAGAAGGCGCTGGCACAGGATAACACGCTGATGCTGGTGGCCGAGGCCGATGCGCAGATCATTGGGCTGGCGGCGGCCTGGGGCGGGGTACGCTGGGCATCGCGGCATGTGGTGGGCATCGGCATTGATGTGCACGCCGACTGGCGTAACAAGGGCGTGGGCACGGCGCTGATGCGCGGCCTGCTTGACTGGGCGCGGGCCAACCCGATCATTCACCGCGTCGAACTGGAAGTGCTGACGAACAACCCGCGCGCGCTGCATGTCTACGAGAAGCTCGGCTTCGTGGTGGAAGGCCGCAGGCGCGATGCGTTCTTCAAGGACGGCGTATTTGTGGACATCCTGGTGATGAGCCTGCTGTTGGGCGAAGCGCAGGCTGCACCTGTTGATTACACTTCTGGCCCCATCCCTGACGAATTGGACACGAAGTATCCGCGAAATGTGTATGAGACACTGGCGAATTACCATGCGGAGGAAGGCTGGTTTATAAGGGTTATGGTATCTGAACTCCGTACACCTTTAGCAACTATAAAAGGTTACACCCAATTATGGCTTGAGTATTTCCCGGATGGAGAATTCACTGAGGAAGAAAAAAGAGAGTTTCTCGAACAGATACTTCAAATCACCGAAAGAGAACTGGAAAGCATTAATACCTTCCAGCGTCTGACAGAACTCAAAACCAACCAGCTAAAACTTCATTCTGAAGTATTGGCGTTCCAGTCAGTTGTGGAAGAAGTGTGGTCATTCCAGTCTGCTTTTGACAGCAAACCGTTGAGTGAATTAATTGACGCTAAGAAGCAGATCATAAAAATCAATCTGGCTGGTAATGAGGCGCAGATTCTTGCGGATCGTGGTCAACTTGTTCATGCCCTTGCGGAAATTATACTCAACGCTCACCACTACACCCCACCCGGTGGTGAAATTTCCATTGAGAGTGCGGTAGAGGGTGACATGCTGCATGTGACGATTGCCGATACCGGAACTGGCATCCCGCCGGAGGAACTGCCGCATGTGTACGATATGTTCTGGCGCGGCCAGCAGGCGCAGGAACATTTTAGTTCTCACGACGGCCTCGGCCTGACCATCGCGCGCGGCCTGATCGAGCGGATGCGCGGGCGCATCTGGATCGAGAGCGAGGTCGGCGTGGGCACGAGGGTGCATCTGCTGCTGCCGCTGGCGAAATCCTCGTGATAATGACATGCCCCCGATAGACCAATCCCGTACTTTCAGCTAAAATGGAGATGGTAGAAAGGGTGTGATTTATGGTCACTGTAGATGTCACTCTCCAACTTCCTGAAGAACTGGTGACTCAGGCACAGAACGCAGGTATTCTGACCGGGGAACGTGTTGCAGAGCTGCTTCAAACCGAGCTGGAGCGTCAGCGACGTGTGCAGCGTTATTTCGATGCGCTCGACCAGTTAGCCACTGTGGAACCTCGTCTCACGCCAGAAGAAATTGATGCGGAGATCACAGCTTACCGCCGCGAAAAACGGCAAAATAAGGCTGATGCCCCGGAATGATGCGGGCGGTTTTTGATACCAACACCATTATCTCGGCACAATTTTGGGGTGGCCTGCCCCGCGAGGCGCTTGATACGGTGCGCGAGGGACGTACCCGACTGCTCGCATCCGAAGCGTTGCTCGATGAACTCACCGAAGTTTTGTCCCGATCAAAGTTTGCCAGCAATCTTGAAGCGGTCGGTATGACTGTTGAAATGTTTGTCTCCGATCATCGCGCTCTGGTAGAGCTGGTTGAGCCGACTAAACTGCCTGCTCCGGTCAGTGTTGATCTGGATGATGACGCGGTGATTGCCTGCGCCATAGGGGGTAATGCGAACTGCATTGTCTCTGGCGATAAGGACTTGTTAAGGTTAGAAGCTTATCAGAATATTCCAATCTGGAATGTACGTCATTTCCTTACACAAGTTAGAGATACAAACCCATAATTTCGTGGTACTCTGCCCTCAGACCTGTATTACAGGTGATCTGTCAGGGTATCGCTGTGGTGCAGGCGAAACTTTGCGGGCGCGCGCGCGTACAGCATGAGGAGACAACACACCCGGTATAGAACCGGTTGAGGAAACATGATCGAGACAGTGCAAGCACCTTCTGCCGACCTGCGCGGCCTCAGCGAGAGCGAAGTAATCGCCCGCCGCCAGCAGGGACAGGGCAACAATATCAGACAGGAAACCAGCCGTTCCTACTGGGACATCATTCGTTATAACGTCTTTAATCTCATTAACATTATCCTCTTTACCATTGGTATCGTCATGGTGCTGATCGGGCGCGTGGGCGATGCCGTCACCAGCGTGGGTGTGATCGCGCTCAATGTCGTGGTGGGCGTGTATCAGGAAATACGCGCCAAGCGCCAGCTTGACCAGATCGCGCTGCTCACCCGCCCCAAAGCCACCGTGCTGCGTGCGGGCAAAGAACAGATCGTAGACCCCACCCAGCTTGTGCAGGGCGATATAATCCTGCTGCGCTCCGGCGACCAGATCGTGGTCGATGGCGTCGTGGTGGGGGATGGCCGTGTGGAAGTGGACGAGAGCCTGCTGACCGGGGAATCCGACCTCATCGCCAAGACAGCGGGCAGCGAAGTGCTTTCCGGCAGCTTCTGTGTGACGGGTACAGCACTTTATGAGGCCACGCGGGTAGGTGCGGACAGCTTCGCCAACAGGATGACCGCCAGCGCGCGCAAGTTCACCATCGCGCATACGCCGTTGCAAAGCGAGATCAATTTTCTGCTGCGTTTGCTCATGCTGCTGGCGATTTTTATCGGCTTCATGCTGCTCATCGCCGCCGCGCTTTCCAGCATCCCTTTCGTGCGCCAGGTACAGATGGCGGCGGTCATCGCCGGGCTGGTGCCCAATGGCCTGTTTTTCATGGTCATCCTCGCCTATACGATGGGCGCACTGCGTATCGCGCGGCGGGGGGCACTGGTGCAGCAGTCCAATGCGGTAGAATCGCTGAGCAATGTCACCGTGCTGTGCATGGATAAAACCGGCACGCTGACAGCCAATAAGATTAACTTTAACGAAGTCTGCCCGGTGGGCATCTCGCGCGAGGAACTGGTGCGCGTCCTGGGCGATTTCGCCAGCAGTGCCAGCGACAACAATAAAACTGGCGAGGCGTTGGTCACCGGGCTGGGCGGGACAAAGCGCCCCCTGGCCGACGAAGTGCCGTTTTCCTCCGCCCGCAAGTGGAGCGCTCTGGCCTTCGATGATGAACAGGGGCGCGGGGTCTATGTATTGGGCGCGCTGGAAATGCTGGCCGACCATCTCACCATCGACGAAGCCGTGCAGGGGCAGATCACCACCTGGTCAGACGCGGGCCTGCGCGTGCTGGTTCTGGCGCACAACCCGGATGTGACGATCCTGCACGACGGTGATGAGCCGCTGCTGCCATCCCTGACGTTGTTGGGCGTGGTCAGCTTCAGCGACGAGCTGCGCCCGCAGTTGAAGGAAACACTGGCGCGGTTTGCCGAAGGCGGTATCTCGCTCAAGATTATCTCCGGCGACAACCCGCACACCGTCGCCGCGCTGGCAAAACAGGCCGGGTTGCCCGGCGATCTCAGGCATGTCTCCGGCCCGGAACTGAGCGAGATGAGCGAGGGAGAGTTCGCCCAGGTCGCCGCAGAAGCCACCGTATTTGGCCGCATCACGCCCGACCAGAAAGAGCGGCTGGTGGATGCGCTGCGTCAGCAGGGGCAGTATGTCGCCATGATCGGCGATGGCGTGAATGATGTGCTGTCGCTGAAGAAAGCCCACCTGGGCATTGCGATGGAAAGCGGCAGTTCGGCCACCCGCGCCGTTGCCGATATGATCCTGCTCAACGACTCGTTCAGTGCGCTGCCACCCGCCTTCACCGAAGGCCAGCGCATCGTCAACGGCATGAAGGACATTATGCGCCTGTTCCTCACCCGCGTGATGTACTCCGCCCTGTTGATTATCGCCACCGGGATTATCGGCGTCGGCTTCCCCTTTATCCCCAAGCAGAACTCGCTGTTGATCTTCCTCAGCGTCGGTATCCCCACCATCGGCCTGGCGGTATGGGCGCGTCCCGGCCCCATGCCTCGCCACGGGCTGCTGCGTGAGATCGCTAATTTTGTCGTCCCCGCCTCGACTTCCATCTTCATTTTCGGCCTGATCGTCTACATCATTGGCTTCTTCGGCGGCCTGCTGGAAGTCTTTTCATCACCCATCACCCAGCAGGACATCGCCAGTTTTCAGGAATATGCTGGCATCGCCCTCGACACCAGTGACGAGTACGTGCTGGAAGTCGCCCATCTGGTCGCACAGACGGCGCTGACGGTGTTCTCGCTCTTCAGCTCCCTGCTGCTGATCGTGTTTGTAGAGCCGCCTAACCGCTACTTCGTCGGCGGCGATGAATACAGCGGCGATATTCGCCCGACGCTGCTGGCCGGGCTGATGCTGCTCATCTTTATGGTGATCGTGTTTGTCGAGCCGCTGCGCGTGTTTTTCGAGATGGTCGCGCTGCCGCCGCTGGCCTATATCGCTATCGCCCTGGTGACACTGATCTGGATGCTGGTGCTGCGCATGGCCTGGCGCGGGCGCTGGCTGGAGCGTTTCTTACAGGTTAACTTGTCCAGTGAATCACTCTAACGCTTCAGCGAGGTTGCGATGCCTGAAGCCGATACTATCCATCCCGATACCTTCCCGCTGACCATCGAGTCACTGGCGGAGCAGTTCGCCGCCTGTGGGCTGGCTGGAAACCCACCGGGGCCATCCCACCGCGCGCTGATGCCGGTGGGGTGATTAAACCCTGACCTCTTGCTTTTCCAGATATTGACTCACCGCAGCTTTAAGTTTTTCTGTGTATTGGTAGATGTCGTCAATCTTGTCAATGCTGATTTTTTCTTCGTTTTTCTGTTCATCGATGATGCCGATGTACTTAGTCGAATAGTTAAAGCGCAGACGGCAGATAGGCTTCCGATTGTTATCGTCTACTAGAACACTGCAATAGCTTTGCGTGTCCCGCAATGTGACCCTCGTTACATCAATCACCTCTCGCACGATAGCTTTTACAATCAGGTATGCGTCGAGTTCCTCTTGAGTGGTGATGATCTTGTCGCCGCTCTCTTCTAGGCTTGTTTCAGCCGTTTCCGAAGCGCTGTCTTTGGCAGTTACGTTAGAAGTTTCCGAAGCCAAAGCTGTTTTTAACCGCTTTTCCACCTGGTCGCTGATGAAAGTACGAAGCGCATCTTTGGTAATAGGGGTAAAACCTTCAATCACGGCCTGAGTGAAACGCCCTGTATAAGCTTTTGATTCTTGCACAAAGAAACGCACGAAAGCCTCAGATGGGTCGGTAAGCTGTGTCTCAATGTAAGTCCGTATAGCATTACGGTACTTCAACTCACTTGCAGTGGTGATAATCCTGTCTTCATCGAAAGCAGGCTTAGAAAAACGCTTTAGTGCCTCTACAGTGGCTTCTTTAATATCCAGCATGTCGAACACAAAAAATGGCGTATCATCCATTTTATTGGTTGCTTCAAGATCGCTATAGAATCTATAGATCACACCATCTGTCAGAACACCAAAACGACTTGACGTCACAGAAAAGTATCTATAGAGCTGAGAGGCATGAACCTGATTAAGATCAACACCACAGCATTTGCACTCGAATAAGATAATTGGTTTACCATCTCTCAGGATGGCATAATCAACTTTTTCACCTTTCTTAGTGCCCACATCAGCTACTAATTCAGGTGTGACTTCTGTCGGGTCAAAGACGTTATAGCCCAATGCGTTGATAAAGGGCATTATCAAAGCATTTTTTGTACCTTCCTCTGTTTTTATCAACCCGTCTTGTTTAAGTTTAGGAATTCTTGCGGAGATTTCGCGTAACTTATCAATTAAATCCATGAGAAATGCCCTCTCAATATAACCAGTTAATGTAACTGGTTAGCTACTGATAAAAATTAGTATATACGAACTTCAAAAATGAACTGCTATTTTGCCTGCATTTTTTATGAAATATTTCCTAAAACATGATTTATACGAAACAAATAAGATTTAAGGCTTGCCACTCCGCGCTGATGCCGTCACCTGCCCGACCCATTATGTCCGTCCTGTGCTATACTCTGGCCGTTGTCTCATGCACGATGGAAATTTTTAATGACCGTACTTACCGACCTGACCATTACCCAGGCGCTCGAACAGATGCGCCTGGGCGAAATCTCCGCCGTAGAACTCACGCAGGCCTACCTTGAGCGTATCCAGCAGGTGGACAGCCACCTCAAAGCCTATCTCACGCTCACGCCAGAAATCGCCCTGCGCGCCGCCCATGCCGCCGACCAGCAGCGCAGGGATGGCAGGGAACACGCCCTGCTCGGCATCCCGCTGGCCATCAAGGACGTGCTTTCCACGCAGGGCACAGCCACCACCTGTGGCTCGAAAATCCTGGAGAGCTACAGCCCTGTGTTCAGCGCCACCTGTGTCCAGCGCTTACAGCAGGCCGGCATGGTCATGCTGGGCAAAGCCAACATGGATGAGTTTGCGATGGGATCATCCACTGAGAATTCCGGTTATTTTCCTACCCGCAACCCCTGGAATCCAGAGCGCGTCCCCGGCGGCAGCAGCGGCGGCAGTGCGGCAGCCGTCGCGGGTGGGTTGGCTGCCGGGGCATTGGGCACAGATACCGGTGGCAGC
>JBGSXK010000612.1:0-14311 GCA_041751455.1 Anaerolineae bacterium | reverse complement strand
CGCAGCGATGCGCGCGCGCCTCTCCGGCGGCCAACCGCAGGCCACGCTGCTGCTCTACGTGGGACGGCTTTCGCACGAAAAACAGATTGAACACCTGAAGCCTGTGCTGGAGCAGGTGCCGGGGTCACGGCTGGCGCTGGTGGGGGATGGCCCGGCGCGGGCGGCGCTGGAAGCGCATTTCAGCGGGCTGCCTGTGAGTTTTACAGGTTATCTTCAGGGTGAAGCATTGGCACAGGCTTATGCCAGCGCCGATATTTTCGTGTTTCCTTCGGCTATTGAGGCCTTTGGGCTGGTCGTGCTGGAAGCGATGGCGGCAGGGCTGCCCGTGGTGGCCTCGCGGGTGGGCGGGGTGGGGGATGTGGTCGAGGAAGGTCACACAGGCTACACCTTCGCCCCCGGTGATATTGACGCAATGGTGGCGGGGGTGCGGCAGATCAGCGCCAGCCGGGATTGCCTGCACGAGATGGGCAGGGCAGCCCGCGCCTTCGCGGAAACGCAGTCATGGCCGTCTATGATGGACGAACTGATCGCCCGTTATGAAGGCATCACGCGGGGTGCCAGACCGCCTGAAGCGCCCTAACGATTGGGGGGATGAAAGGTTGGATTCGGGTTTACACTACAGATGTCTATAGAACAAGTGGCCGAGGAAAACATGCGCCGCGCAATTATGATATTTATGCTTGTGGTATACAGTTGGTATCTCTGGCCGAAGTCCGGCCAGACCCCACAGGGCAAACTGACATTTGGCAGTCTGCAAGAAGAAATGGACGCACTGCGGCAGGCGATGCAGCAGTCCGGTGAACCACAGACTTAAAGAAGAAGCCTAGAGGGCTTCCTCCTCCTCCATCTTTACATGATCCTCAATACGCGGGTCGAATGCATCGCGCAGGCCGTCCCCGATGATGTACAGGCACAGCACCGTGATCGTAATCAACAAGCCGGGGGCGATAACCAGATAGGGGGCGCGACGCAGTAAGTCCAGCCCACCGCTGAGCATGTTGCCCCAACTGGGAGTGGGCGGCTTGATGCCAAAGCCCAGGAAGCTAAGGGCGGATTCGGTTAAGATCAGCCCGCCAATTGCCCCGGCCAGCGTGATAATCAACAGTGAAAAGATATTGGGGACAATATGGGCAAACATGATGCGCCAGGGGGAAGCACCAATGGCACGGGCGGCCACCGCGTATTCCCGCTCCTTGAGCGAAATCGTTTCCCCGCGTACCAGACGCGCTGTACCTGTCCAGCCCAGGAACGAAAGCACAAGAATCAGGCTGAGCGGGCCGGGTGACAGCAGCGCATTAATCATCAAGAGCAGGAAAAGCTGCGGAATTGAATTGAGCGTGGTGATAAACCAGATCATGATATCGTCAATGATGCCGCCGAAGTAACCCATGATCGCGCCCAGCGAGACGCCAATCGCCAGCGACAGAAAAGCGGCGGCGAAGCCAATTGCCAATGACACCTGCCCACCGTAAAGCAAGCGGGCCAGATGGTCACGCCCTGCTTCGTCTGTGCCCAGGATATGCCCCGGCGCAGCCCCCGGCGGCATATAATTATTACGCAGGTTGGGCTTGGTATGATCCACCTGCAAAATGTAGGTGGTGATGATCGGCGCAAACACGGATGACAGCGCGAGAATGACGAGAATGGTGATTGATACCAGGGTCAGGCGGTCACGCCGGATGCGATAGAGCGCTTTTTCCCATAGTGACCGCGTGCGCAGCGTTTCATGTTTTGCAGGGTCAATCTTGACCACCCCGGCAGGTTGTGTTTGTGAACTCATAAAGAATTAGAACCCTTCCTGCGGTTAGAAACGCACACGCGGGTCGAACATGGCATACAAAATGTCGGAAACCAGATAGCCGAGAATCGTCAGGATGGAGGCGATCACGACGGAGGCCATAATCACGGGGTAGTCCTGTCGGGTGAGGGACTGTACCAGAAAGCGCCCCACACCCGGCCAGGTAAACACCGTTTCGGTAATGGCCGACCCCCCAAGCAGGCTGAAGAACACCGGGCCGAGGAAGGTGGCCGCCGGGATGAGCGCATTACGCATGCCGTGCCTGAACCAGACGGTGCGATTGCTGAGGCCTTTGGCTTTGGCGGTGCGGATATAATCTGCGGTGATATTTTCCAGCATAGAAGCACGCATAAAGCGTGACCAGCCCGCGATACCGCCGAGTGATACGACGACTGTCGGCAGTATCAGATACTCCATCCGTTCATAAATGGGGGGACAGCCCCCCCGTACAGGGGCACAGCGGCCCCCCATAGGCAGCACGTTGAGCAGAGGGGCGCTGAAGATCATGAGAGCGATGAACCCCAGCCAGAACAGGGGCACGGAGTCGCCCACCACTGCCATTACGCGGGTGCTGTTGTCGAAGGCCCCGCCGCGCCAGACCGCCGCCAGAATGCCGAGGGTAATGCCAATCGACAGGCTGACTACCAGGGTGGCGATATTGAGTTCGATGGTGGCGGGCAGACGCTCCACAATCAGCTTAAGCGCATCTTCCTTGAAGGCAAATGATCTGCCGAAGTCGCCGCGCAGGATACCCAGACGATTGCCCGGCGGTTCGGGTTCACCATCGCCGTTGACATCCAGCGGGATAATGATGGCATGATCTGCAATGCCGTCGCCAGTCGAGTCCCAGCGCATCCAGTCGTCCCCCAGCAGCCAGCGCAGATACTGTACTGTCCAAGGATCACTGACCCCCATTTGCAGCGCCAGACGCTCGCGCACTTCCGGCCTGATGCCAGGGTCGAAGGTCATGATCGAAACCGGGTCACCCGGTGCGGCAACAATAATGAGGTAAGACAGAAGTGTGATACCGAAAAAAGTTGGAATCGCCTGCACAAGACGGCGGATAATATATTTATTCATGGAACCTAAAACCTGTTAGACCAGACGGGCTGTAAATACCCGTGAATGCTGATGTGGGTGTTTCTTTCCATACGTATTGTACAGGGACAGTCAGTTTTCTAAAGGGTGTTTCGGCAAAACTGACTGTGTTCTATCACACGATGGTCGGATTTCGGGTTTGAAAGAAGCGCCGGGCACTCCGGCGCTTCTTTACAGGATGTCGATTAAACCAACGACGTGACTAGGGACGCGCCCAGGCATCAATGCTGTAGGTGCGCGAGAAGTCTGTCGGGTTCCAGTTCAGCAGGTCGAGCTGGGCTGCCGAGAGCGAGTTGTTGACGTACAGGAAGAAGTACGGCGTGTCCTCGAAGATGATTTCCTGAATCTGCTCGTAGAGTTCACGGCGAGCTTCCAGGTCGCAGCCTTCAACGGTGCGCGCCTGTTCGTTCAGTTCCAGCACTTCGGGATTGTAGTAGGACACCATGTTGAAGCCAGAGCCGGGCACGTCAATTTCCGCGCCGAAGAAACCGGCAATATCCGGGTCTACCGGCAGGCCAAAGCTCCAGGCCAGCACCATCATGTCGAAGGTCTGCCCGACCAGCTCTGGCAGGAACACCGAACTCCAGTCCACTTCCTGCGCGTCCAGGGCGATGCCCACTTCGGCCAGGGAGTCGGTGAACAGCACTGCCCACAGTTCGTTCTGCGGGTCGCCTGAAGGCTGGCGGAAGCGCAGTGTCAGTTCTGTGCCTTCGTAGCTTTCGTCCACTTCACGCGCGTAGAGGCAGCCCTGGCAGATGCGCGGGGTGCTTTCGTCGTCGTCATGGTCTACCCAGCCCGCCTCGGTCAGCAGCGCGCGCGCGGCATCCACATCATAGGTGTACTGGAGGTCAGGGGTGTAGGCCCAGGAGGTGGGGATGGTGTGCGTGCCTACCGGGACTGCATTACCGTCCAGGATACCGTCGATCAGATCCTCTACGGGGACAGCCTGGGTGATGGCCTGGCGCACCAGTTTATCGCCCAGCACCGGATGCGGAGTCTGGGCGATGGGATTGCCTTCTTCGTCCAGCCCTGGTTGTGGGTTGTTGGGGTCGGCATTGTTCAGCGCGACGAAGACGTAACCGTTGCGGGTGAACTCGTAGGTCTGGAAGTCCGGGTTATCACGGAATTCTGACTGACGATCACCCTGCACAGCCAGGATCGCCAGCTCGCCCGCAAGGAAGCGCTCGGTGGCGATATTGGTGTCCGGGATGACCAACTGGGCAAACTCGGTCGGGCTGACATAACCCAGGTGAGTGTCCGGGTAATCCTGGTTGGGCAGGTAGCTGACACGCACACCCGGCTCAAATTCCAGGTCCATGAAGGGGCCAAAACTGGCCGCGGGCAGATAACGTGGGTTATCGTCCATGCTGGCGTAGTCAGTGCCGAATTCTTCCTCGAACAGGTGTGAGGGCACCGGGGTGATATCGTTGACATCTTCAAAGGCGATGCAGTCTGCCTGTGAGAAGGTCACGACAACAGTGAAATCATCGGGGGCTTCGACGCTGACGATCTTGCCACCACCAGGAGTGCCATCGGCCAGTGTCTCGAAGATACCTGTGCGGGGTGAACTGGTCTCACCGCTGCGCACTGCATCCACCGCATAGATGAAGTCATTTGCCGTGATCTGTACACCATCACTCCAGAAGGCATCTTCACGCAGGGTGATGGTCAGCTCTGTGCCGGTTTCATCATATTCCCAGCCGGTGGCCAGCGCACCAGCCTGATTTGGCTCGGTGGCCCCGGTTTGCGGGTTGATGGTGAACAGGCTGGGATACAGATAAGTCCACACGCCCGATGAAGTGGCATCACTGCTGATGATCGGGTTGAAACTGGCCGGGTCGGAATCGCCCAGATTGAGGTAAATCTGGCCGCCTTCACCGGGGCCATCTGTTTCGACCCACTCCTGTGCGCCCAGTGGGAAAGCCATTACGCTTAACAGCGCCAGGCACAGCCCCAGGAGAATAACTTTATTATGACGATTCATAGCTTACTCCTTAAAAACAAAGATTGCCCAATACGATAGATAGTGCCGGGCCAGCGTATGACACACCCTGACTTGTGGAATGACGCGCCCTACTCAGTCCAGGTTTGCGCCATAGGGGAACATCTCAGCATCGGGCCAGATGGCCAGCACCTCTTTTAGAATACACAGTAAGAGGACTTTTGGTTTGGTTCTGGCCGACAAAAATGCCTAGAGCGAATGTAACGTATTAAATTTCGAAAAGCAAGACATAGGTCTGACCTAAGTTTTGTGCAATTTCCACAGAACAGACAAAATTTTTCTTCAGGCCAGCTTTTAGTGGTACTTTCAGGCTCCCAGGGCTTGTGGAAAGGGTGTGTGGTGTATAATAAACAGAGACAGCGGGTTAAAAATTTGATACACAGTAGAGCAAACATATGCAGGCACAGCCAAATATCCCCAACCCTGAATTTGACCAGTTGATGCGTCATGGCCGGGCTGCCTTTGAGCGGGGCGACAGGCAGCTAGCACACAACCTGTGGCGCGAGGCGGCGCTGCTGGATCCTTACAGCGAGGCGGTATGGGTGGCGCTGCTGGAAGTGCTGGAAACCAAACAGGATCAGCGTGTATGCCTGGAGAATATCCTTTCGATCAATCCTGCGAATCTGCTGGCCAGGCGGATGCTGCGTGCTTATACCGAAGGTGAACAGCGCAAGATCGAGCGGCGCGCCAAGCAGATGCGCCGTTCGACCACGCTTAAGCGGCAGCGTCGCAGCATCCTGCGCCGGGCGCTGTTTTTGGGGATTTTACTGGGCGTCACCGGGGTCATTTTCGCTATCGTAATAAGCATCCTGCTGTACGGGGCCTGAGCCATTCACCTCGCCCAGCGAGGTTTGCAGCTCTGCCGAAAGCCGGGTCAGGTTGGCAGAGACTGTTTCCACCATGCGTGTGCTGGCAAGGTTCTGCTGGTTGATGCGCTCAATACGCTCCATGCTGATGGTAATATGTTCCAGATCGTCCATCTGCTGGCGGATCACCTCGTAAATGGCCCGTACAGATTTATACGAATCGCCGACGCTCTGCGCCAGATGCCCCATTACCTCATCGACCTGCTGCGTCACGGCCATACCGTTATCCACCCCCTGCATCCCCACCTGGGTGGCCTCGACGGTATTTTTCATCGCGTCCTGAATTTCACCGAGGATGCCGCGTACCTGACGGGCAGCAGCAGTGGACTGCTGCGAGAGCGAACGCACTTCGTCGGCCACGACCGCGAAACCACGCCCGTGAATGCCCGCGCGCGCCGCCTCAATCGAGGCATTGAGTGCCAGCAGGTTGGACTGGGTGGCGATCTCGCTGACGGACATGATAATTTCGTCGATGCGCTGTGTAAGCTGGCTGAGCCTGATGATCGTTTCGGCAATGGCTGACACCTGCGCCCGAATATCGCCCATGCCGTGAATGGCGTTCTGGATGGCGGCGCGGCCTTTCTCTGAAAATTCGGCGGTGTTCCCGGCCATTAACGTGACGGAGCGCGCCTGCTCACGAATTTTCTCGGAAAGCTCAAGGAAGGTATCCAGCAGCTCGTTGGTTCTGATGACCGCGCCGGACTGCTCCGCCGCGCCAGTAGACTGCTGCATAGTGACTTCGTTGATGGCCTGAATGGCGCGTACGAGGCCGTCGGCAGTCACACGAAGCTGCATGGTGAGCTGGCGCTGGTCGGCCTGGGTGACAGTTCTGGCCGTGCGGCGCGGTGTATGGGCTGCGCCGGGGGGCATCAGAAAGACCAGCGCACCCTGCCCCAGCACCAGCAGACCGATCCCTAAAAGCAGATGCTCGGTGGTAAGCGGGGCCAGTGTCCACCAGCGGATCACCACTGCCGCCATCACCGCCAGCAGATGCCCCAGCCCCAGCAGCAGCGCACGCTCGGCAGAGGTGCCGGCCACCAGCCCGACCAGCAGCAGCGCCACTGCCACCAATGCCATCCACCACGCCTCGTAGATGGTGAAAAACAGCAGGCCAAACCCCGTAATGACGGACAGCAGGAGCTGCACAGTGCTGTCCCAAGTGGACGCGTGATAATAGAGGGCGAGCATAATGGCCGCCAGCCCAACGATGCCATAGGCCAGCACCAGCAGCAGCTTGAGGGGGTGGGGCGCAGCGAAATAGGCCATGAGAAATATCAGCGCTACACCCACGCCAGCGATTCCCGCGCGCAGGGTATAGGGGTGCTGCTCAAGGGTTTGGGAAAGGGAAAGACGAAACTGATCGATCATCAATTTAAATGCTCAACTGTGCGCCATGACAACTTTCCGGTAAGGGACTTCATGCCAGAGATTAATTATATCCTATTCAGCGCCAGCCGGGATGGGCACAGGGCAGCCCTGAAATCCACCGCGCGCTGATTCATCCTAGCCCGCAGGCTCAAGCGAACTGCAATCGGCCTGTCCGCTCAGAACCCCGACCTTAAATTTCCAGGTCGATTCTACTGGCATGGACTGCCACTGATCCATGCTGTTACTCCCCATCGTGCAGGTGTAAATGTTATCGTCTTCGCGCAGGTGGACGGTATAGCTGGCCTTGCGATTACCCTCGCGCTCACAACCCAGGCAGCTTCCGCTGCGTGCAAGCTGTAACTGCGGCCAGTAGGGTTCTTCGTTCAGGCCTTCGCCACTGGCGACCACTTCCCGGCTGGGAACCCATAGATTGAGGGAAAAGTAGCAGCGATCATCATAAACGGGTTCACTGCGATAGACGGTGCGGCATTCACGGCTTTCACGGAAGGTGCCATCGCCGTTATCCACGCGGCGCATGGAGCATTCTTCACCGTCGGCCACCTGGCGCGAGGAGCGCTCTTCCTGGCGGCGGGTGATGCTGTAAGCGCCGGCAGGCATGGCATCGCACCAGGCGCTCTCGGAGACAGCGGAATACTGCTCGATCTGGATTTCGCGTTCCCAGGTGTGGCCGGTCACATAAGCGGAGGTTTCCTGCTTCCAGAAGACCGTAACCAGAATTCCCACGATCACCACGGCGACTAGGCCGAGAATGCCATACAGGAGCCAGTTTCTGCCGCCTGATTTCTGCTGCTGCACCCCTACGCGCTGCATCTCTGTGTCGAAGCGCTCTTTTTCCAGATCACGCGAGCCTGTCGAAAGAAACTGCTGTCCGCTGCCCTCGCGGATGACCTGATCGTTGGTGAGGGTAGCGGCCTGGGCGGCATTGGTCAACGGCGCGCCACACTGCTGGCAGAATTCCGCATCGCCGCTGTTGAGGGTACTGCACGAGCCGCAAATTTTATCCGTACCCACAAAAACATGATCTTCGACGGCGACTTTTTCATCGTCTGCCGGGAAATAACGCGCATTCGGGTCCTGTGCAGCGCCACAGTTGGGACAAAAGCGGTGGGTTTTGCCCAGCAGCTTTTTTGTGCTGCAGTATTTGCAATCCCACTGCATTTCATAGGTCTTGCTCTCACTCATCGTTGTAAAACCCCTATGGAAAATAACGGAATGTGGTTTGTTCCCATTATAACGAATAGGTCGATACGATGTGTGTTAAGCAAGACAGTTATGACCCGGTGCGTACCACTTCGACTGCGATTTCCGCGCTGGACTGATTGCCGACCTGATCGTAAGCGAAGGCGGTGAACACCTCGCGCCCGGTGCGGGTGATGTCCCACTCGAAGCCAAACGGCCATTCCGTGTCGGTGCCGATGAACTCACCGTTGGCGTAAAACTCTACGCGGTCAATTGCGAGGTTATCCAGCACCTCGGCGTTGAGTGCAATCACCTGTTCAGTCGGCCAGCGGTAAATCCTGCCCGGCTCGCCAGCATTGAGTGTAAGCGTGGGCGGGGTGTTATCAATGGTCACCTGGCGCACATCACTTTCGATGCTGTTATCGTTCAGAACCACGTTCAGGCGCAGGCTGTAGAGGCCATTCAGGCCAGAGGTATCCCACGTAGCCAGTGTCGCTCCATTCAGTACAGTCTGCTGCTGGCCGATCTGCACCCACTCGTCCGGCTGCAAGCCCTGCCCATAAGAGAGCTGGAAATACTGCATGTCGCTGGTGTCCAGAGTGCCGCGCACCTCCACCATGCCACCGACATAGGCGAAGGCTTCAGGTTGCAGGATGGCTGCAGTGCCGATGGCCTGCGGGCGGCTGACGGCATCGTACTCGATGGGGGGGAGGGGCTGGTTATTGGCCTGCCACCAGTCCAGCGCTTCCTGCGGCGGCACAAAGTAAACCCGTGAACTGCGCAGCCCTTCGGGGGTGTTGACGGTCGCACGCTGCCCGGTCTGCGAGTTGATTTCGTAGGCCTGCCAGTAATTATCGACGCGCGAGGGCTGGATGCTCTGGACGAAGATTTCGCTGCGCACCGGACATACACCGTTAGGCAGCAGGCCGGAGCGCTCGCACACCTGGGCATCGACGACATCCGCCGGGCGTACCCAATCCAGCACGGGCAGGGTGTCCCGCTCATGAGCGTAACGAGTGAGCGCCTGCCAGACGGGGGCCGCGCCACGCAGCCCAAAGGCATCGAGCGTCATTGCGCTGCCATCCCCGCGCCCAAGGTGGACACCTGTCACTAACTGCGGCGTATAACCCACAGTCCATGAGTCGCGGTCATCGCTGGTCATCCCATTGACCACCGCCGCCGGACGTGACACATCCAGAATACTCACGGCCTCTGTCCCTAACACGCGGGCGCGCGCGACCTGGTCGGCCAGAATGTGATTCATCACATAGCCTACGGCTTCGGGATAGACCGGAGTGCAGATCGCAGCGGCTACGGCGCAGTCGGGTTCGTACTGGTCGCCGCCATATTCCCATAAGACCGCGCCTGTGCTGTCTTCGATACGCAGTACCGCAGCGGGGTTGCGCACACGGTAATTGCGGGCGACAGGCTCCGTGGGCAGGCCGCGCATCTCGCCCATGGAGGACAGGACGGAATAGGCATAGGCTACATCCAGCAGGGAAACCGTGCCGCCACGTTCCAGCAGAGAGAGATCATAACGGCTGCTCACGTCCAGTGTATTGAGGCCAAGCTGGTGTGCCCGCAGCAGCACATTGTCGATGCCGCGCTGGTTGGCAACCTGGACAGCAGGCGGCAGTAACCCGGCGGCCATCGCTTCGCGCAGGTTGAGCGGGCCGCGAAACTGCTTATCAGGGTTCTCAGGGGTATAGATTAACCCCTCGACAGCGCCGGGATAGGGGAAGGGAATATCCAGCACCATCTCGGCGGCGGTGCGCCCGCCGCGCAGGAAACCCTCGAAATAGACAAAGGGCTGCAGCGCAGGGCCGGGCTGATAACTGGCGATGGGTGCTGCTCCCACCATGCTTTTGATCTCACCGGTATAAACATCCAGCACCACCAGCGCGCCGTTTTCTGGCGGGCTGACCACACTTAAATCACGCTCAACAGGCAGGTAATTGGCCGCGCGGCATTCGCCGCCGTCCGGTGTGGTCTGGGGGGTGAGATCACCGCGCAGACGTGCCAGATGGGTTTGCAGCAGGCATTCGCTCTGGCCGTAGAGGTCCAGGTCGAGTGTGGTGATAATGCGCAGCCCGCCGCGTGATACCAGCCGTGCGCCATCGCGCCCCTGTGCGTTGAGTATATCGACGGCCTGCCGACGGGCATAGACGGCGAAATCCGGCGCGAGTGACGGAAGCTGGCCGCCGCTGGCCTGGAGCGGGGTGTGGGTGCTGGTCGCCAGATCATAATCGACGGTGTTGATCTCGCCTGCCTGTAATAAAGTGCGCAGCACGTCGTCCTGGCGACTGCGGGCGGCGACCTCGTTATCAAACGGGTTGTACTGTGGCGCGGGCGGGATAGCGGCCAGCAACGCTGCTTCGTCCAGTGTCAGATCTGCGGCCTGCTTGCCGAGGTAGACCCACGCGGCGGCCTCGATCCCATAGGCCTCGTTGCCATAATAATTGGTGTTGAGATGCCATTCCAGGATGGTGTGCGGGCTGTGCTGCTGGTGGATAGCGTTCACCAGGGCGATTTCACGCTCGCGGTCAAAGGCGGTGGGGAACTCGCCCGGCGGCGCGATGACATTGCGTACCAGCCGCGCCGTGATGGAAGGATTGGGCGGCAGCGGGCCGTACAGCAGATTGCGCCATAATTCGATGAAGGTCTGAAACAGGCCAGGCGGGGGAGCTGTCAGAAAGTTCGGGTCTTCCATAAGCAGCGTGGCGGGGACGACATAGGGCGGCAGCGAATCGAGCGTCAGCCATTCGCGCGCGGTGCCCAGCGGGTCCTGCACGGCGTAGATGAGTTCTGTGCCTGTGCGATCATAAAGCCGGGTTGGCCCGACTGTAGGGTCGAGGTAAATAGTGTCCTGCGGCTGCGGCAGCAGGTTGGCGCTGCGCCAGTACATGCCATACGCACCGCCTGCCGTGATGCTGCCCGGCAGCATCACCAAAAGGCCAAAAGCCAGCAATCCGCCTATAAGCCACAGGCTCAAACGCCGCTGCCGCGCGCTCTGCCGTGCCTGTCGTCGTTTGCGCCGCTGGATGATCCTGGTTGCCGATGCCAAGCCTGCTTACCTCAATAGTTTACGTTCTGGGCTTATTATAGCACTGCTTGCCGTGTGCGGCGGGCACGGTCAGCGCTTGATCTTCAGGCTGCCCTCGTCGGCCAGCCGTGTGCGTAATTGATCCAGCTCGTCCTCTCCCAGGTCTTCCATAAACTGCTCGATGCGGCTACGGCGTTTGACTTTTTCCGCCTGCACCGCCTCACGCGCAAGGTAGGCTTCCAGCCCGGCGTTGCGCCAGATAAACCAGGTACAGAGCGTGGCCGCGATGATATACATGGCCGAGAGCGCCAGCGTGAGCGGCACGCGCAGCACAAGCTGGTTGCGGATGGTCTGCTGCACCTGCACCAGAATTTCCGGCCCGGCTTCGCGCGCGGCGGCGATAATCTGCTCTAACTCCCCGGCATCCTGTGCCCCTGGCGGCCATCCTCCACTGTATGACGGCCACAACCCGGTAAAGTCGGTAGAGATCATCATCATGCGATCCCACGTAATCAGCATCAGAAAAATAAATATTATCCACAAAACAATCGTCGCCCAGTAGCGGTGGCGCTGGATCATCCCCGACGCTCCTTTCGCACATTCTCCCCGGCGGCAGCCAGATCGACCAGTTCGCCATCCTCCAGCAGTTCGGTCAGGGATTGGCGGTTGTCCTCGGCGACCAGCGCCTCGGTGACGGAATCCGGCACGAGGACCGAGCGCCAGATGAAAAAGGTGCTGAGCACCGCGCCGGCCAGCAGCATGGCCGCTACCAGCAGGATATAGGGTAGATAGGTCAGCAGTTCAGCCTGAGCAAACTGCTGCGCCTGCATGTAAAACTGCTGCCCAATGGTGGACAGATCATCATTGATGCGCATGGCCTGTTCTGATGTCGCGCCAGAGACGACATTAGCGTAATACCAGTAGTTGGATGCCACCAGATGTGCGTAACTCAGCCGCGTCATGATAATTATCATCGAAATGAACACGCCCACCCAGATCATGAGCATGCCAACGACACGATCTATTTTTCGTATCATACCCTCCCCTCCCCGCCTTATGGCTGTTACAGAGTATATTTCATCTTTGTATTTTACGTACGGGAAAGCCTGAAGGTTGCATTCGTGAGGAAACACCAGAGGCAGGCGGGCTGCCCGCCCCTGTGCTGTGCAGGTTTACAGCGCGGCGACCTTGCCATTGGCGATTAGCCAGTCGAGCGCCTCGCGCACGGCCTGAAGCGAGGTATAACGCGGGTGGTAGCCCAGCAGGCGCTGGGCTTTCTCAATGCTGGCATTGGGGCTGTGGGCGATGTGATCCCAGGTGGCCTGCACATCGTTTTCGCTCATGCCGGACTTCCATTCGTCCCAGGGGAGGAACAGCAGGTTAGCCTCCTTGCCAAACCACCCTGCCACCGCTTCGGCATAACCGCGCAGCGTGAGCGCGGCGGGCGACACGACATGGAAGCTCTCACCCACTGAGGACTGCCAGTGGTAAATGGCTTGCTCGAAGGCCTGCGCCACATCATCGGCATGAACGTGGTGCAGCGTTTCCAGCCCCAGGTTGGGCAGTGTCAGTTCTTCACCGCGCGCCAGCTTCTCGAACACCGTCAGGTTAAGATTGCCCTGGGGGTTGATGGGCGACCAGCCAGGGCCGACGATATGCCCCGGATGTAAACAGGTGGCCGGGAAGTTGTTCCGGCGGGCTTCATCCAGCAGATAAGCTTCGACAGCCGCTTTATCAATGCCGTACTCCCCAAAAGGGCGACGCGGCTGGTGTTCGCGGGCGGGGACTTCGGTGCTGTGCCCGTAAATCCAGACTGTGCCACAGTGGATGAAATGCTGTACCCTGCCGCGCAGCGCCTCTACCAACTGCTGCGCGCTTTCCAGCCGAAAGCAGATGAGGTCAATCACCACGTCCGCGCCCAGGTCAGCCACCTGCTGGCCGAAGCTGCTGGTGCGTTCGGCCTCGGTACGATCCAGGGTGATCTGGCGCACCCGGTGCCAGGCCGTGGTGGGCTGATAAGGGCTGTGCTGGCTGCGGCTGATGTTGATCACCTCATGCCCGGCCTGTACCAGACGTGGCACAAGGTAAGTCCCGATGTGGCCTGTGCCACCAATAATGGCAATTTTCATGCTGTCTCCTGAATACAGGGTCTAATAGCTGCTGCCTGTCGCATCACTTTCAGCGGATGCCCAGGCGGTCTTTGACCGCAAACACCAGAATATCGCGGATATAACGCCAGTAAATCATCTTGGAATAGCCATGTACGCGTGGGTGCATGGTCATGGGCACTTCGGTGGCGCGCGCACCATGCTCTAACATGCGTACCAGGAACACTGGCACGGCGATAAATGAAGGCTCCTGCCAGGGGACTTCATCGGGCGAGAGCCTGAGAAAGACCTCTTTCCTGAAGGCGCGGAAGGAGGTGGTGATTTCCTTCACGCCGCGCAGCCCCAGCGCCAGCCGGATGACCTGGTTCGCCCCTATGCTCAGCACTTTACGATGTGGCGGCATATTGTTCACGCTGCCATCAATAAAGCGTGAGCCGACCACAACCTCATAATCCTGGGCCAGCGGGGCCAGCAGGGTGGGTAAATCTGCCGGGTTATGCTGAAAATCCGAGTCCATCTCCACCAGTACGTCGGCTTCCAGTGTATTGATGGCGTATTTGAAGCCCTCGTACAGGCCAATGCCAATGCCACGCTGCTGCACATCCAGCAGATGCACACGCGGGTTTTCGTCGGCCAGGGCCTGGACGATAGCCAGGGTGCCATCGTTGGAATGGCTGTCGGAAACCAGGACGTGCAGGTCGAAGTTCGGGATATTTTTCTGCTCTGCCAGTATGGCATGAATCAAATCGCTGATATTTTCACGCTCGTCGTAGGTGGGCGTGACGACCACCGCGCGCAGCAGTTGGATGTTCTGGCGGTTTACATGTG
>JBGSXK010000611.1:0-3920 GCA_041751455.1 Anaerolineae bacterium | reverse complement strand
GCCTGCCCGTGGTATTTGTCCCAACCAGTTCGTAGCGTTGCAGCACTGCTTTATGGGCCAGCGCAAACGCAATCATATCAGCTTTCTTACCATCGTGAGCGACCAATGCCAGCGTCTTGCGTTCTTCCATCGTTTGTTCCTTTTGGCTCACAGCTTAGAGGTGAGGTTGCGTATAGTGGTTTAAATTACTTCCAGTTAAAAAGGGTGGGTAGGTGCAGGCCTGGCTCCAGGTGATAAAAACGCTTCAGTCGCTCGTTGACCTGTACCGCTTCGCTGTAGTGTCCCTCGAGCTGTGCCATTACTTTCTCCCATGGGCGCTGCCCGGCAATCTGTCGTGCTTTAAAAGCCATCTGTTCGCGCAGGGCCGGGGCATCACGCAGCTTCATAATGGCGTGGGCGAGAGCTGCCGGATCTTCCGGGCAAATATACCCTGTCTCTCCTTCGATCACCAAATCAGCGACTCCACCCTGATCCACGACCACGGCGGGCAAGCCGGAAGCCATTGCCTCCTGCACCACCTGGCCGAAAGTCTCGCGGATACCCGTAAAAGCAAAAACGTCAGCGCTGGCGAAGGCCTGCGAGAGGTCATCGCCGTAGAGATAACCCATAAAACAGGTGTCTGTCCCGTCGAATCGGGTTACCAGCTCCTCACGCAGCGCGCCATCACCGATAATCGTCAGCGCGACACCAGGGGTGCGTGCCACATCCAGCAGCAGGTCAACCCGCTTTTCGTTGGCCAGTCGCCCCACGTAGATTACGATCAGCGAATGTGGGTCGCGCCCGTTGAGCAGCTTTTCGCGCCAGGCTGTTGTGCTGTGTTCAGGGCTAAAGCGCTGGATATTGACCCCACGTCCCCAGATACGCAGACGGTGGAACCCCCATTCCTGTAACTGGTGACGGGTAAATTGTGATGGCACGAGTGTCAGATGGCAACCATTGTGGATGTAACGCAACCACTCACGGATTACGCCAGACATGACTGGCCAACCGTAATCATGGCTGTAGCCGGGCAAATCGGTCTGATAATTGGCGATGACCGGAATGTGGCGCAGCCTCCCTGTAAGCATTGCGCCCGCTGACAGCACCGCTGGGCTGAAGAGGTGAATAAGATCAGGTTGGAATTCTTCCAGGTGGGCGACGACTGCGGGAGTAGGCAGTGCCATGCGCGTCTCTGGCGCGACAGGCATACCCAGCGACGGCATGGGGATGATCTGGGTCGAGCCAATAGATGTAGGAGCGGTATCCGGCGCGAAGACCAGCACTTCGCGTCCGGTTTGCTGGAGATAACGTAAGGTCAGGAAAGCGGTTTTGGAAACACCATCCACTTTGGGCAGAAATGCCTCCGCAATGATGGCGACACGTCTGACAGGTGCCAGCTCTATGGATGGGTCTGGCTGTTTAAGGGCGTATTCGTCCCCGAAAACACGTTCAATTTGTTCCGTATCAAATTGGGCGAGAGCCTCAAGTAATCGGTGATCGGCCATGATCTTCCCTCGACAGCAGTGTTGCCTGTGACCAGCGCATAACGCAAATCAGCAGCGGTGCGCCCTTCAAAGCAGGTCACGCCGCGCCCGATGGCTGCCAGAGTGTGTGCATCGCTGTTGCCTACAGCCGTTAAGTTTAACTGGTGTGCCAGGCGGCGGGCAAGCCAGTTATTGCCTGGTGTAGATGCGCCTGAATTATGAATCTCAATGGCATCTATACCTGCGTCTAGTAACACTTCCGGGGTGCGCAGGTAACGTGCTGCCATATGGGTGCAGACCAGCATCTCGAACGGGTGCGCCAGGATCGCCAGGCCGCCCTGTTCATGAATGGCGGCGACAGTCTCTTTCAGGGATAACCCGGCGGGGATAAGTTCTGTCACCCAAAGCGCCAGCACGTGCCCATCAGCACTGCTGACTTCCATACCGGGGATAATGTCGAAAGGGTAGCGGTCACGCTGACTGTGTGCCCACAGGCTGGTGCTGATCTCGTCATGGTCAGTAATGGCGATGACATCCAGTGTGCCCATTTTTGCCACATGATGCAACACTTGCTGGATCGTTGCGCGGCCATCGCTGGCGGTGGTGTGCATGTGAATATCGGCGCGCCCGGTGAGAAGGGAAGGGTTCTGCATTGTCAGCCTCTAATCTTAGTTGTCGAACCGAATTGCAGGATAACGCCCTAACCTATCATGCGGCTTGCAGGTTATTTCCTGTAGATAGAATATCAGGAATGCCTGTACCACTGATGATTGGGTTAGATCAAGCGCGTGTGGAATGGCTGAAAGGCAGCAAGCGCCTGCCAAAACTGGCGACAGAGTTTAGCCGGTCAAGCTTGCTGCACGAAGGGATGTAACGCAGGTATTCCCGAAGTGGCCAGGGATGCCCTGTGCCCTGCGTTTGCCCAGCCAGCAGGGCCTGGCGCAGGTCTGTCGCGGTACGTCCCTGAAAGCGTGTGATGCCGCAGCCGATACCGCCCAGGCTGTGCGCGTCACTGCCACCTGTCCCGGGCAAGTGGATCTTTTTCGCCATGCGGGCTGCCAGCAGGTTGCTGGCGGGGGTAGGCGAGGCAGCATTGTAAACCTCAACCGCGTCGATGCCTGTATCGAGCAGGGATTCTGGCTGGCGCAGATAACGACCAGCCACACGATAAGTAATTGTCAATTCAAAGGGGTGTGCCAAAATAGCTACCCCGGCCTGTTCGTGAATGGCGGCGGTGGTTTCGGCCAGTGACATACCTGCGGGAATGGGGTTTGTCACCCATAACGCCAGCACATGCCCCTCAATGCTGGTGACTTCTAAACCGGGGATAATATCAAAGGGATAACGAGCGCGATGTTCATAAGCCCACAGGCTGCCTTCCAGTATGTCATGGTCGGTGATCGCAATAACATTGAGCGTACCCAGTGCTGCAACATGCTCCAGAACCGCCTGAACAGTATCAAATCCATCGCTGGCAGTGGTATGTATGTGAAGGTCAGCACATCCCAACATGTGATTTTGTGTGTCTCCAGTAAGCCTGTTTTACCAATGATTACTTTGCCATTTATGTAAGGTTACATCAATTTGATGAATCCACAATGTATAAAGATTAAATCTGTATCACAGCTTTATTATACCTTGTGGAGTGAGACACATGGGTTATTATGCAAATGAAGCTTTTAGCCTATAATGATTAATATTGTAAAGACTCAGGATTCTATGACATATGAGTGAACACCGACAGGGATTCTTAGCTTCCCGTTGGCCGCTGCTGTTTCTGACACTGCTGTTGATCGTCGTAACCACTGGGGCCTACCTGGTGACCAGCAGCAGCCTGGGCGATGCCGGGGTAGTGCGCACCAATATCATGCTGGAAAGCAGTCGTGCCGCCCGCCAGCAGGCCGCTGCGCTCTACAACACCCAACTCCAGCAGGCACAGCGCATTGCCGGGGCCAACCTGCCACTGGATCGCCCTGCCGGAGAAATTCAGCCCGCACTGGAAAACATCGCCCAGGCGGAAGGGCTGGATAGTGTAATTCTGACCAACCAGCAGGGAATTGAAATCCTGGGGTTGGTACGTGGCACAGATGGAACTTACAGTCGCCGTGTGGGGACTAACCTGGGTGCAGAGTCGTTTGTCACGAATACATTAAGTGATGGTGTGGAGCGCAGCGGTTTGCTGCGGATGGACGGTGATGCGTTGTTGTATGTCACCGTACCAGTGAGGCATGAGGGGCATCTTACAGGCGCGGTGCTGGTCGGGCAGCGGCTTGAGGGTGTGCTGGCTGTACTCCAACCCGGCCCTATGACGGAACTCGTGCTGTATGATGCCGCCGGGGTGTCGCTGTACAACACATTTGAAGGCAGCGCCGGGGTTGGCTCGCAGGTGCTGCCTGCGGACGCGCGCGCTGCACTGACCGGACAGGTGGTTCCCTGGCAGGCGGGAGAGTATCAGGC
>JBGSXK010000610.1:0-6864 GCA_041751455.1 Anaerolineae bacterium | reverse complement strand
CCGATCTGGCGCAGCGGCTGGGGGTTGCTGTCAGCCTCAACACACTGGATGACTGGCGCTGGGCACAGGAGGATTTTGGCGATACCAGCCTGGGCTGCCCACAGCCTGACGTAACTTATGCCCAGGTCGTCACACCAGCCTATATCTTCACGCTCACCTACGCCGGTAAGGTTTATGATTATCGCGTTTCGGCAGACCGCCAGATCGTCATCCTGTGCAGCGAACAGACACTGGAAGAAGCCGCCGCCGCCACGCCTACCCCTGTAGACCCCAATTACACCGATCCCTATACACTGTGCTTTAATCCCGAACCGGGTCTTGTCTACCAGCCCACCCGCCTGACGATCGGTATCCAGGCACAGGTGACGACAGGCGGTGCGCCCAATAACCTGCGCGCGGAACCCAACACCAGCACACAGTTACTGGGGGAAATTCCGCCAGGAGCAGTCTTTACTGTGCAGGATGGCCCGCAGTGTGGCAACGGCCTGCTGTGGTGGCAGGTCAATTATGACGGCGCGGTGGGCTGGACTGCCGAAGGCGAGGGTGGCGATTACTGGCTGGAGCCGATTCCTGGTCGCGCGCTGCCAGTTGCCTTAGCCCCCATCACGGCGGCCAATGCTGCTACCATAACCGAACTGTCGCGCGTGGAGCTGAACGCAACAGCCGTGCTGGCCGCATCGAGAGAAGGCGCTGTCGCGGCGGTACTCGGTGGACGTGGGACGGATGGGCTGTGGGTATTTGATAATCTGTTCGCCGGGGAACTGCGCCCGCGTCTGCTGCGCACCAGCCCGGATACGCCTACACAGTTCCTCTCGCTCGATTTTTCGCCCACCAACTTCACCCATGCCGTGATAGGTGACGTGCTCGGCAATGTGCGTGTGTGGGATGTGGGCAGCGCGGCGCGTTTGCAGGAACTCACCTTTTTACAGGGACACCAGAACGACGCGGGCGCGGTGGCCTATGCGCCCGATGGCCGGCGTATCGCCTCGGTTGGTTCAATTGCCAACACACTGGCGCAGATCGACAAGAATAATGCCATTATCGTCTGGGATCTGGCGAGCATCGCGCAGGTTTACGCCCTGGGCGGCCATACAACGCGCGTCAACAGCCTCGCCTTCAGCCCCGATGGTGCGTTATTAGCCTCGGCCAGCGGCGCGGGGTCGCTCAATGCAGTCGATAACACCGTGCGCCTGTGGGATATGAACAGCGGCCAGCCACTTGCCACCCTGGAAGGTCACGCTGCCCCGGTGCGCAGCATCAGGTTCAGCCCGGATGGCACTCTCATCGCCTCGGCGGATATGAATGGTGTCATTATGCTGTGGGACGTGGCGACACGGGCACAGTCCAGCACGTGGCAGGTGGCCAGCACAGGACTCGTCACACTGGCATTCAGCCCTGACGGCGCACTGCTGGCCTCGGCAGGCGGCGACCCCAACGCCAGCTCCGGCGACTTTGCCATTCATCTGTGGGATGTGGCGACAGGCGCAGAGGTGGCGCGGTTGACCGGGCACACATCCACTATCGGCAGCGTAGCCTTCAGCGCCGATGGCCGGGTGCTGCTCTCGGCGGATGATGCCCGCAGTGTACGCTTCTGGGGAACACAGACGGCGGGCAGTACAGGATAGCCTGTTCTTCAGTGGGTTATAGCGATGAGGCCGCCTGGGGTTTTATACTCCGGGCGGTCATTTGCCGGGCCTGTTACACAAACCGCGCGACCTCGACCACAGCGCCGCTGTCTGCCGCGTGCAGCAGCGCCTCCATCACGGCCAGGTCTTGCAGCCCTGCCTCCGGCGTATTGCGATGCGCTGCGCCATCACGTACCGCCGCTGCGAAGGCCGCCATCTCAGCATCCACGCTGCCCGCACCACCGGGCGACAGGGTACGTGTGCCTTCCCGATCAGTAATCTCAATTTTCCCGCGATCCACCCGCAGCACACCGTCTTCGCCGTGAATCACCGTATCATTGGCCTGTCCAATGCCGCTGGAATAATTCACAAGATAACTGCCCAGTACGCCATCTTCAAACACCAGACTGGCGCTGATCGCATCTACCGGAGGCAGGTCAGCGCGAAACAGCGTCGTGAAGGCACTCACCTGCGTGATCTCGCCCAGCATCAGCCGCAGACCCGCGATATGATGGACACCACCATCGACCAGCAGCCCGCCAGGGAATTTCCCCGAACGCCGCCATGCTGTCGCGTAATACTTGGACTCAGGCATAAAAGGGATATGGCGTGCCATGCTCACCGTCAGCGGCCTGCCCACCGCGCCCGCGCGCAGCAGGTCGGCGGCTTGCAGGAAGGTCGGCTCATAACGGTAATTCTCGCCCACCATCCATACTTTTGCGCGGTCATACCGGGCAATCAATGCCTGCGCGCTGGCGATATCCGGCGCGATAGGCTTCTCGCTGAGGATGTGCTTACCGCTGTCCAGCGCCTGCTCCACGACAGCCGCCTGCACATCAATCGGCAGCAGAATATCGAGCGCGTCAATATCCTCACGCGCCATCAGCGCGGCGAGATCATCTGTCGCTTCGACAGGATAAGGCACATCGGCCACACGCGCCTGCGCGGTGGCGAGATTACGGCTGTAAATGGCGACGATCTGAAACGCATCCCCACAGGAAAGCAGGGCGGGGATGTGGGCATCGCGGGCGAAAATTCCCGCGCCCAGAAGGGCAATACGGACAGGGTGGGACATGAGAACCTCGATGTGTGAATATATCGAGGTGGTTTTACCACATTGGTACACCCGGCGCGAAAAGCTGCCGGTTGCTTATCATCTACCCACCCTGATTGAGTGGTGGTTTAACCACGTGCGATCACACGTTCTGGCTTGATCTTGATGGTCACACGCGGCTCACGGGCGCTTTCCGGGGCGGCACCCCCATAATATTTTTCCTGCCCGGTATACAGGCGCGCCAGATCATCAATTAACTGATCTGCCCCTTCCTGCGTCATTTCATCCACTTCACCGCGCACTTCCAGGTAACGATAAGGATTCTCCGGGTCAATCGCCAGCACGGTGACACGCGGCTCATCGCGGATATTTTCTTCTTTCTGCCGTCCCGGCGCAGTGTTGATGAGGACATGCGTCCCATCATACGCACACCAGACCGGGGTCGCCTGGGGTTGACCATCCGGCATCATGGTCACAAAAGAGACCACCACCGGCCCTTCCAGCAGGTCTTTATGAGAATCGGGAATTGCTGCGGACATAGAACACTCCTCAATACCAGGTTTACATTAAAGGCTTTGCAGGTTGGTTGTAGAGATCGAAACGCCCGCCGCGCGTGCCCGTGCCAGCACCTGCTCGGCGGCGCGGATCATCGGCCCATCTACCATCTTGCCATCCAGCACAATCACACCATTGCCAGAGCTTTGCGCGGCATGATAACTGTCTATAAGACGCTGCGCCTGTGCGATGTCTTCCGTTTTTGGCGTGAATACCTGCTGGATTGGCTCGACCTGACGCGGATGAATCGCCAGCTTGCCGTTATATCCCATGTAATGAGCCTGCTCGGTTTCCGCGATCAGGCCATCCATATTTTCCAGATGCACATAAGGCGTATCAATGGCATCCAGCCCGTAAGCTCTGGCATAAGTCACCACCGCGCTGCGCGCATAGAACACTTCCCAGCCGTCCGGGGTACGCACCGCGCCCAGGTCACCCGCCAGGTCTTCCGCGCCGAAGATGACCGCGCTCAAACGGGGATTACCCGTGATGATCTCGCGCAGGTTTACTACACCACGCGCACTCTCGATAATCACCAGCAGTTGGAAATAACCTGCGGCATAATCATGGGTGCGCTCAGCCTGTGCCAGCAGCCGCGAGGCCTCTTCGATCTGGCGGCGGTGTTCGACTTTAGGCAGTACATAACCATCAGGCTGGGCGGCAGCAGTTGTTTCAATATCCGCCGCGTACAGGCCGCCGGGCAGCACAGGGTTAATGCGTACCAGCCGCTCCGTTCGGCCAAAGTCCACCTCCCGCAGCGCGGCAGTCACCGCCTCGCGGCCTGCCACCTTGCGGTTGAAGGCCAGGCCATCCTCCAGATCCATAATTACAGAATCGGCACCCAGCGCAGCACCTTTCTCAATTTTGCGGCGGTCATCACCGGGCATGAACAATAACGCACGTCGGTTTTGCATGAATATCTCTTTCAAAAGCAGTTATTAAGCATAGATTGTTATTTCAGCATACCATATCTTGAGGTTCAGAAGATGTGACAGGTGGCTTATCTTTAGCATAAGGCATTGGTATAATCAGGATAGGTAAGTGAAGGGAGCGCAGCATGGCAGCGAATTTACTGGCAGGCCTTAACGAACAGCAGATTGCAGCGGTGACGGCAGGCGATGGGCCGGTAATTGTTTATGCCGGGCCGGGCAGCGGTAAAACGCGCGTCCTGACGCATCGTCTGGCCTATCTTGTGCAGGAAATGGGCGTTTACCCCGGCGCGGTGATGGCCGTCACCTTCACCAACAAAGCCGCCAGTGAGATGCGCGCCCGCGCCGAAGCACTGATGGAAGGCAAGCTGCGCGGCCTTCAGATCGGCACGTTTCATGCCATCTGTGCCCGCCTGCTGCGTAAGGAAGCCCAGCACACTCCCTATCGCGCCGATTACCTGATCTACGACACCGACGATCAGTTATCCGTCGTCGGCCAGGCCATGAGCGAACTTCAGATTGATACCAAGCGTTACAGCCCACGCCGCATCCTCAACAGCATCTCCAACGCCAAAAACGAACTGATTACGCCCGACCAGTTCAGCGCGCCCGATTATTTTACAGAAATCGTGGGGCGGGTGTACCAGGCCTATCAGGAGATTCTGGTGGCCAATAACGCGCTGGACTTCGACGATCTGCTCATGCAGACCGTGCTGCTGCTGCGGGGTCATGAAGAAGTGTGCGAAAAATACCAGCGCCTTTACGAGTATATTCTGGTGGACGAATTCCAGGATACCAACATGGCGCAGTACAAGCTGGTGCAGCTTTTTGGTCAGCCGCAGGACAATATTTTTGTGGTCGGTGACGAAGATCAGGGCATCTATGCCTTCCGTGGAGCCGATTATCGTAACGTGATGCAGTTCCGGCGCGACTACCCGCAGGCGCAGATGATTATCCTGGCACAGAATTATCGCTCCACCCAGATCGTGCTGGACGCGGCGCGCGCTGTCATCGAGAAGAACCCCCACCGCCAGCAGAAAAACCTGTTTACCGAGCGAGCGGGCGGCGCGAAAATTTATCTTTATGAAGCCTATAACGAAACCGAAGAGGGCGATTATGTCGCCCAGAAGATTGAGTCGCTGCGCCATGACGAACGGCTGGCCTATCGTGATTTCGCCGTGATGTACCGCACCAATGCCCAGTCGCGCGCGCTGGAGGAGGCCTTCATCCGTGAAAATGTCCCCTATCGTCTCATCGGCGGAGTCGGCTTCTACAAGCGGCGCGAAGTGCGTGACCTGCTGGCTTACCTGCGGCTGGTCAACAACCCCGATGACTCAGTGAGTTTTAATCGCATTATCAATGTGCCCAAGCGCAGCATCGGCAAAAAGTCGCTGGCCGATTTTCAGAACTGGGCGGCACAGGAACGCATGACCTATGGGCAGGCGATGGACGCGCTGCTGGATGGGTTGGTTTCCCCGCTGACAGGCCGCGCCGCCGCCGCGTTTGTCGAGTTCGGTCACCTGCTGCGCACCTGGCGAAGCATCGCTGAAGGAGGCAGCCTGACCGAATTGTTCGACAGTATCGTCAGCGGCATCAAATACCGCTTTTATTTGCAGGAGATCAGCGACACCAAAGAGCAGATCATTGAACGCGATGAAAACCTGCGCGAACTGCGGGGCAGGCTGGAGATCAGCGAGGCGCTGGAAATGCCGCTGGGCGAGTTCCTGGCGGAGACCGCGCTGGTGGCCGATGTGGACACCCTGGAAGCCGATGCAGACGCGGTGACGCTGCTCACGCTGCATTCGGCCAAAGGCCTGGAATTTCCGGTGGTCTTCATCACTGGTGTAGAAGAGGGTATCCTGCCCCATTCGCGCTCGCTGGATGACCCCGAAGGCATGGCCGAGGAGCGCCGCCTGATGTATGTCGGCCTGACCCGCGCCAAGGATCATGTCCACCTTACCTATGCCTTCCGCCGCTATCTCTATGGCGGCAGCGATGCCAACATCCCCTCCCGTTTTCTGGTAGACCTGCCCGCCGAACTGGTCGATGGCATCATAAACAGCGGCACAGCCCACGGGCGCGAGGCGCTCAGCTACCAGCGCGAAACCAGTTGGGATCAGAGCGGCTTCACGCGGCCACGCAGCAGCGCGAAAGTGATACCGTTCACCAGCAACCCCCCATCATCCAACCTGCAATTCAAGACCGGAATGCAGGTTTATCATGCCAAATTCGGGGAAGGCACAGTCATCGAAAGCAAACCACACGGTGAGGATGAAGAAGTCACCGTCTCATTCAGGCTGCACGGCATCAAGCGGCTGGCGGCCAGCTTCGCCCGCCTGAAGGTCATCACCTGATATAAGTTACTGCGGCAGGTTCGCACCTGCGTCCGATACCGCTGCACTCCACGTCGGGCTTTGCCCCGGCGCAGGAAATTACTTTGTCTTTGTGTTGTGTCTTGAGGAAAAAATGACCGATTTAAATCTGCCGCTTGCCGAAACCATGGATTTTCTGGTTGATCTGCTCCACACCCCCAGCCCGACAGGCTACACGTCCGAGGCGATGGATAAAGTGGCGATGGCCTTTGCCACGCTGGAAATGCCGGGCATGGATATTCAGATCACGCGCAAGGGTGCCCTCATGATTACCCTCGAAGGCCATGCCAGCAGCGCCCCGCGTGGGCTGACCGCGCATGTCGATACCC
>JBGSXK010000609.1:0-9851 GCA_041751455.1 Anaerolineae bacterium | reverse complement strand
ATGTAGCGTCCATCTGGACTCCATTCCGCCACCAGTGGCTCGCTATCTGTAGTAAGAGGCTTGATAAACTCACCTGTGATGGCATCATACAGGATCACACCATAGGGAGATCCCACAGCGATGGTATTCCCCGAAGGATGCCAGGCAACAGCAGTCGCAAAATAATTCGCTATTAAGGGGATTTCTCTGATTTTTGCACCGGTTTCAGCATTGATAAACCGAATTTGTCCTACTGTCTCAATGAAATATTCACCACTCTCTATATAGAGCGTAGCGCCAACCACAATGATTTGGGGGATGCCATTTGGCTCCCAATCGATTTGATTAACAGTGGTGAGGGGCTCCACAAACTCATATTTACCACTGGCTGTTGCGGTCAATCCCCAGGTCTCCGCACTCCAGAATTTGATTGTCCCAACCCAATACTCAACGAACTTAAGTCCTTCCACAGTTGCAATACGTGTCCCATCGGGACTCCATAAAACATGAATTTGCGGGTTATCGCCCTGAAGAGTGGCGATCAGACTCAGGGTGCTTCCATCCCACTGCCGGATTTCCAAATTGTTCCCATTCGTGACAGCCAGTTGCGTGCCGTTTGGATGCCATGATACAGAATAGATCAGATCGCCAGCGTGAAGCTGCGTGACGACTTCCAAACTTTCGTTGTACAAAATCAGGCCATTAGAAGTCGCAGCAGCCAGCGCTTGCCCATCCTGACTCCAATCCAGTTTATAAACCTTGTTGCCTGTAGCCACTTCTACCAGAGGTTGGTCAATTTCAGGGACAAGTTGACCTTGAACCCGCTCGAGATGAGTGACAGAGACAACAAGCACTAGAGCAACAATCAACCACCTTGCAACCTTGCTGATGATGTATACAGACATTTGTTCTGCCTCTTTCGAAGTCGTAGTGATAATTACGGGCAAGTCAGGGGTGCGATACGAACACCGTTAATTTTTGCTACGAATTCGTTACCCGTTACAGGTCCTCCTGTAGAGCCCTGAGGACCGACGCTTTGTCTAAGCCAGTGTTCGAAAGACGACCAACAAGATAAAATATGATGGCATGAGCAGACGAATCGATTTTACACTCTCCGGCATTTTCGCCCCGGTCGTCGGTCTGTGTTCCCCCACATGAGGAAAGGTTATTCGTTTTCAATCTGCTTAACACGCCCGACCTGTCCGTCCGTGAGGCGAACTTTGATACCATGCGGATGACTGGCCGATTTCGTCAGAATATCCCTGACAATCCCCTCGGTAAGTTTACCAGTACGCTGATCCTGTTTCAGCACGATTGAAACTTTCATGCCCGGTTGAATACTGCTGCGATTCCGTCCGTCAGTCATCGTTATAGCCTTCTCAAGTGGATTCGGTTCTTTCCATCTTAACAGACGTGCTTTGAAATGTTTACGCCTGACGGGCGCCAGTTTCGGATGATGCGAGTTAGGGTTATACTGCTGAAAGGGTTCCCTGCGCGAGGCAAGGTATATTAAAATGGCGGAGATAGACCTCACAGGCGAGACAATCAAAGGCTATGAGCTGCAAGCGCGGATCGGTGCGGGGGGATTTGGTATTGTTTACCGAGCGTACCAGCCACTGATCAAGCGCGAGATCGCCATTAAGGCGGTCATGCCGCAGTATGTGAACAACCCAAATTTTATCCGGCGGTTTGAAGCCGAAGCGCAGTTAGTGGCTCATATCGAGCACATCCATATCGTGCCGCTGTATGATTACTGGCGCGATCAGACTGGTGCTTATCTGGTTATGCGCTGGATGCGGGGTGGCAGTCTGCACGCCGAACTCCAAAATGGGCTTTGGTCTTTAGCGGATGTGGCCCGACTGGTCGATCAGATTGCGGCAGCGCTCCATGCCGCCCACCTCAAGAACGTCATCCACCGCGATCTTAAGCCCGCCAACATCCTGCTCGATGAAGATGGCAATGCTTATCTGGCCGATTTCGGGATTGCGAAGGATGTCGAACATTACACTGACTGGGCATCAATGCTGGAAGAAGAAGAGAGCGATATCTTCCTGGGCTCCCCCATCTACCAATCACCAGAGCAAATTAAGTCCGAGGCAGTTAGTCCGCAATCCGATATTTACAGCTTTGGCATCATGCTCTATGAAATCCTTACGGGTAAGCCGCCCTTTCATGATATGCCAGTAGCCAAGCTCTTTTTCAAGCATCTGGAAGATAAGCTGCCGCCTCTGGCTGGCATCCGGCCCGATTTGCCCGACACACTCGATCGTGTGATCGCCAAAGCTACCGAGAAGGACCCGGCCATGCGCCATGAGACTGTGCTCAAGCTGGCCGCAGATTTCCGGCAGGCGGCACTGGCTTCGGCACCCATAGAGGTCATCGGCGCCAGCAATACGCTGCTGGCCGACCGTGATAACCTGGAACTCACCAACCCTTATAAGGGGCTGCGGGCTTTTCAGGAAGCGGATGCGGGTATGTTTTATGGCCGCGAAGGGCTGGTTGAGGATTTACTGGCGCAGATGCATGGTGCGGCACCGGGTGGGCGTTTTATGGCAGTAGTCGGCCCCAGCGGCAGTGGAAAATCAAGTGTAATTCGCGCCGGGTTACTTCCCAGCCTACGCCAGGGGGCGTTAGTCGGCTCGGAGAACTGGTTTATTGTCGAGATGACCCCTGGCACTCACCCATTGGAGGAGTTAGAGGCCGCGCTGCTGCGAATTGCGGTTAACCCGCCCAACAGCCTGCTGACACAGCTTAGAGAGAACGAACGCGGTCTGGTGCGGGCTGTCAAGCGGGTGCTGCCCGGCGGGAGTGCCGAGGTTGATAATGAACTGGTGCTGCTGATTGATCAGTTTGAAGAAGTCTTTACCCGGACGCAGGATGAAGAAGAACGAGCGCACTTCCTCAAAAGTATCCTGGCCGCCGCCAGCGACCCCGACAGTCACCTGCGGATTATCGTCACCTTACGAGCAGATTTTTATGATCGCCCCCTGGCGTATCCAGAATTTGGAAAATTGATGCATGACTGCACAATGGTAGTTTTGCCGCTGATGCGCGAGGATCTGGAACAGGTCATTATTAAGCCTGCCATGAAGATAGGGCTAACCCTTGAAAGCGGATTAGTGGAGTCGATTGTGGCGGATGTGGGTGATCAGCCGGGAGCACTACCACTGCTGCAATACGCACTGACCGAATTATTCGAACGTCGCACAGGCTCCGTGATGACCCTGCAGGCTTACCGGGATATTGGCGGCGTGACAGGCGCACTGGCTGGACGCGCGACCGAGCTCTATCACGATCTGGATGAACAGGCCCAACAGATCACTCGGCAGATATTTTTGCGGCTGGTGATACTGGGTGAGGGGACAGAAGACACTCGTCGCCGTGTCCTGCTGGACGAACTGCTCAGCCTGCAGCACGAAGAACAGATCGTGCAGGTGGTCATTGACATATTTGGTAAATATCGCCTGCTGACCTTTGATCATGATCCTGTCACACGCACTCCTACGGTTGAAGTTGCCCATGAGGCGCTTATTCGCCAATGGCAGCTTCTGCACCAGTGGATCGAAGACAGTCGCGAGGATTTGCGGTTGCAGCGGCGGGTCACAGCGGCGGCCACTGATTGGCTGAACGCCGGACGTGACCCCAGCTTTCTGGCCACGGGCACCCGCTTGGGACAGTTTGAAACGTGGCTGGCCGATACCACGCTCTCTCTGACCGAACACGAACGCCTGTACCTCAACGAGAGCCTGGCTCGGCGTGAACAGCAGTCTGCCGAAGAAGCTGCCCGTCAGTCTAGAGAGGCTGCCCTGGAACGTCGATCCCGTTATTTTCTGGCGGCACTGGCGGGGGTGCTGGCGGTGGCAGCGGTCATCGCGTTGGTGTTGATGGCGTTTGCCATTGAGCAGGGAGAGATCGCCCAACAGAACGCGGACATGGCCGAGATGAGCGCGATAGAAGCGCAGAGTCTGGCACTGATCTCTGGCGCGCAGCTTGCGCTTGCCAACAGCGACAGTGATCTGGCGATTCTGCTGGCAATGGAAGCTAATCAACGGGGACAATCCACCATTCAGACCCGGCGTGTGCTGGCCGAAGCAGCCTACACCCCAGGGACACGTCGCATCCTACAGGGACATAATGACCGGGTAGAAGGCACAGCCTTCAGCCCGGATGGACGGTTGGCGCTTTCTGGGGCTCGCGACAGCACAGTGATCCTGTGGGAATTGGACAGCGGCACAGTTCGCCGCCGGTTGGAAGGGCATACCGATTGGGTGCTGGATGTGGCTTTTAGCCCGGACATGCGTCTTGCCCTATCGGCTTCAGCAGATCACAGCCTGATTTTGTGGAATGTGGAAACCGGCGCACTCATTCGTCGCTTTGAAGGCCATAGCGAGGGTGTCACCAGTGTGACCTTCAGTGCCGATGGCAGCCAGGCGCTTTCTGGCTCACATGATGCGACTCTGATCCTGTGGGATGTGGATAGCGGCCAGCCCATTCGCCATTTTGCGAACAGCGAGAGTGCTGTTCTGGATGTTGCCCTGAGCCAGAGCGGATTGACCGCTTTATCCGGTAACAAAGAGGGTAGTGTGATCTTATGGAATGTTGAGTCCGGGCAGCCACTTATCCGCTTTGGAGCAGATGCAGGCGGCCATACTGATGAGGTATGGGGTGTGGCCTATACACCGGATGAAACTGGTTTTCTCTCTGCATCAGAAGACAGGACGATGCTTCTGTGGCGGTTTGAGTCTGGCACACCTGTCATGCGCTTTGAAGGGCACACCTCGCGGGTAACGAGCCTGGATGTAAGCCCAGATGGTTTGCGTGCTGTGTCGGGCAGTGAGGATAATTCTGTCATCCTGTGGGATACCGCCACCGGGGCCATCATTCGTCGTTTTGTAGGACATACCTTTCTGGTCTATGATGTCGCCTTCAGCCCGGATAGTGGGCAGCTTCTGTCAGCTTCGTGGGATGGTACGTTGCGGCTATGGGATACTGACAGCGGCGCACAACTTCGCCGATTTGGTCGGGGCGGTGAAGCGCACACCGGCGCAGTACTGGATGTCGCCTTCAGCGCATCGGGAGAAACGGCTGTCTCGGCCTCGGCGGATGGCAGCCTTGCCCTGTGGGATGTCGAGTTGGGGGTTATGGTACGCCAGTTTGAGGGACATGAGGGTGGGATAAATGCAGTGGCTTTCAACCCGGATGAGCGACATCTGGCTTCTGGTGGAGATGATTTCAACGTGATTGTGTGGGATGTGGCAAAAGGAGAGATTGTCCACCGCCTGGAAGGACACAGTGACGCGGTATGGGCACTTGACTTTAGCCCGGATGGACGGCTCATCGCCTCTGGTTCACGAGATAACACCTTGATTCTGTGGGATGCTCAAACCGGGCAGCAGCTCATGCGGCTGTTTGGTCACACCTTTCGGGTGACCGATGTCGTCTTCAGTCCAAATGGCGAAACTTTGGCGACCAGCGGCTTTGATAACATAATCATTCTGTGGAATGTGAGAACTGGCCAGGAAATTCGTCGCTTCGAAGGTCACAATGATTGGATATGGAGTGTGGCTTTCAGCCCGGATGGCAGGATGCTGGTGTCTGGCTCTGCTGATAACAGCCTGATCCTTTGGGATGTAGCGACAGGGAACCGACTGCGACGATTTGAAGGACATAGCGCTCTGGTTTACGGCGTGGCTTTCAGCCCGGATGGCGCTTATGTGCTGTCCGGGTCAGATGATCGCAGCATGATTTTGTGGGACATTGATAGTGGAGCAGAGGTGCAGCGCTTTGCCGGGCATGGTGCCGATGTGCGCAGCGTGGCCTTCAGCCCGGATGGGAAGCTGGTGCTATCTGGTTCGGGAGATGCCAGTCTACGGCTGTGGCAGCTTCAACTCTCAATTGATGAACTTCTGGCCTGGGTGGAGGCCAACCGGGATATTCGTGAACCAACCTGTACGGAACGCGAGCGTTATGATATACCGCCCCTCTGTCCCAGGCCAACACCGATCCCGCTGCCGGGTTTGACCGCGTAGAGTTGTGAGAAACCGGCTCAGGTCGCTGTGACTGAGCCGGTTTTAGCACACACTTATCTCAGCAGGATGTCCATGGACAGGCCGTGGGCGTGGCCGCTGTGCCACCGCCGCCACCGGCACCGACAGGCTGAACACCACTGGCACGCGGGATTGTAACCTGCTGGGAAGAGCAGGTCAGCTCACCGTTTGTCAAAGCCTCAACATACCACGTAAATACATTTCCATCACCGATACCTGCGCCGGTATCCGTTGAGACGCTGGTGTTTTGAGCCGGGATTTCCACTGTGCGAACAAGGTTGCCACCCGAGCTCAGAATCTTAAGCTGGTAGTGAGTCGCCCCTGGCGCACCATCCCAATAGAAAGTTGTTGAACCAAAGCTTAGACCATCCAGTGGTGAGGTTGGTCGGAAGCGTACGCAGTCGGCCTGACCAGATACCGTGCCCGCACCCGTACCACGCAGTTGCCCCAGCAGGACAGTGGTCTCAGCCTGAGTGGGAACACGAATGGCATAGTGCCACGCATCTGGCGCAAATTGTTCCAGCGCCAGCAAAAAGCCTCGCTCCTCTTCGGTGATCACTCGCTGGCCTGTCCAGAAACCAGCCGGACTTCGGCCATCCGCACTCAGTTGGATGGTCATGGTCAGACCCGCTGGGATAGACACACTATCAGCATAGGCACCGCCATCCAGCGTAATCAGTTGCAGATTGTTATCAGACAGGACACGCAGTACCACGGTAGAGGTGATGCGAATATCAACCCCGTTAACGGTAAAACTGGCACTCAGGCCCTGCGGTGCCTGGATCACGAGCATGGAGGGAAGTACTCCGCTGCATTCCGGTTGATCGCCGCCAGTGCGCAGGTAGAAGGACTGCATCAGGGTGCGAGTACCGATGTTCACAATGGGCAGTGTATCCACCGTGCCCTCCGGGATCGCCAACACCTGTCTACTGATCCAGGCTGTATCATTTTCATGCATGATGCGCAGCCATCCGCCATCACTGCTCACCCCATCTGCCTGATGTTCCGAGCCAGCGGGCGCGTTCCCTACGACACGACCATCAGTGTTGGGCACACCGCGGATATTGGCAGCAACCAGCGCTGTCACGGTGACGGGTTCGGCGGGCATGACGGCGCTATCAAATGGCACAGCATTTTCAACCTCCACATCGCCAATCAGAGCATACACCAGCCCACGCTCAGAGGCCGATAAGGGCACGTTGGCATGCACATTCATCAATGCCAACCCTAATTCGCCATCTGCCAGGTCATCAGACTGTGTGCGGATTGATTGGACATCTGCAAGCGATATGACATCGCCTGCTTCCTCAAAGCGGCTTGCCGCATCCACGTTCACAGCCACGTCAGCATGTGCCCCATGTCCATAGCACACTGAGCCACCCGGAGTCCCGGCGCAGCTTGCTTCCAGCATAGAAACCATCTCTGCAACCGCCGGGCATTGAGACTGCGCCTGCGTGAGAGATTGCATACTGCCTGGGAATAAGGCAACTGTCAATAAAAGAATGAATGCTATTGCTGGATAAACTCGCATCAATACCTCCTTAGACGAAGCTACTTTGAGGTGACTTCAACCTCAGTTAAATTTTGAGATAGGGGATATCCAGCCTGTATCATCAAAATCCCTATAACCAGCGATCCTGGTATCCTTAAAGAACAGTCTACTCGAGTTAACTGTATGAGTCGATAACTCCTATACGATATTCCACCTTAAAATGGGGGGTTACGTCCTTCCCAACCTCCAGTTTTAGCGGGGTTCGAAGTTTTCAATCCACTTCGGCTGCCACGCACCAAGAAGCTCACTACATCACTTATGCGTAAAGCAGATAAGATAACGACTTTAACTCTAATCTGGGGGGATAATTCAATTGGCCAGTAAATTCACCCACAGTGTAAGCATGTGGGTATTTCAACAGCTCATGTCAGCCAGGATACCAGACCACACGCAGGTCATCCTCAGCGCGTTGATAATCCCATGCCGTATCGATCAACCTGGAGAGATTATACTCAGGATGCCAGTCCAGCAGAAATTTGGCTTTGCTGTTATCCAGCCATGTGGAGTGATACTCGGTCACTAATTTGACAGTGGGCAGACCACGTGTCCTTGTGAGGTATTCACCAACCTCCCCATAATCGACCGGCTCATCCATGCAGATATTGAATGTCTGCTGCCGTGCCGCCGGGGCGTCGATAGAAGCTAAAATGGCGCTGACAAGATCCTCGACATGGACAAAGTTCCGTTTAACGGGTTTGCCTGTCGCATCAAGCATGACGGGACTCGTATGGTTTTCAATATATTTTTCGGCCTGCTCTGCACCCACGAGGTCACGCCAGCGCGGTCCACCAAAGACCTCTGGCCCAAAAGAAAGCGTATACTTGAAATCATCTTTCTCCATAATCCAGGGCGCACGCAAACAACAGCCATTCAGGTCATACTGAACGTAATATTGTTCCAGCATCACTTCTTCGAGAACCTTAGACAGAGCATAGCACCCTTTGTAAGCCGTGTGGCGCTGTGCTTCAGTCACAGGAATAGGATGCGGATAGATAAAGTGCCCAACTGCCGCATCGCCACCGATAAGGATGAATTGTTCAAATGTTGGACTCTCGCGGCATGTCTCCAGCAGCCAGAACAGTCCCTTAACTGCTACATCCATGATCTCGGCAGGGGTTTCCTTTACCGTGGCAAGGTGCAGAACATGGGTGACATCCTCCAACGCTGACTGAACAACCTCAAGACTTTGAATTGACCCATGCCGGGTTTCCAAGCGTTCGTTCGGCTCCAGATCACGATGATGCAGCAATGCCCGCACCACGAAATCACTGTATGCTGGTTCAGTCAGCAAACGTGCGATAAATGTTTGACCAACCTTTCCGGTTGCGCCGGTGACAAGTATCCGTTTGGTAGGCATCTTGCAATCCTTTTCCTCTGTAATAATAATTTATAAAAGCAATTATCTCATCGTGGCGAAGGATATTATCAACCGCCTGATGGCACAGCGGTGGACTGGCGCACCACCAGACCAGGCACGAGGATTACATCCTCAACCTGAGCACTATCTTTCTGCTGTTCGATCATATCGAACAGCAAATTTGCGGCGACCCGCCCCATCTCGATACCGGATTGTCTTACAGTAGTGAGTGGCGGAATCATGTATCCGGCAATATCAATGTCATCAAAGCCCACAATAGAAACCTGACGTGGCACCTCTATACCAGACTGAAAAGCCGCCTGTAACAGACCTATGGCAATAGCATCGGTGGTCGCAAATATCGCAGTTGGCCGATCAGCCTCACCAAACATCCTGAAGATGTCGCATCCGGTACGATAACTACCTTCAAAAGAACGGGCAGTCTGGAAAACGCGTGTGAGTTCTGAGACGTGCTTCTCCTGCATAAACTGCTGGTAGACATCCGCCCTCAGTTGACTATCCTGCAAACTTGGATCGGCAAGGCAGATGATGCGACGGTGCCCCAACTCCCATAGGTGATCCATGGCCAGTCGAGCGCCAATCACACTGTCACCATATACTCCCGGAAAACTACGCCGCGCAATTCGATCGGTGACACCGACCACATAGCGACGGCCCTGCATTAACTGATCCAGCGCATCCGGATTGCCCTGAAGCTCACCAATCATCAGGATGCCGTCAGCATGGGATTGCTCAAACATCGAGGCGTAATCAATCGCGAGATCAATGTGTCGTTCGACATGACCGAGGAAAACCCGGTAACTACGTTGAACCGCCATTTCGTTTAAACCACGCAAAATCTGGCTCTGAAACCGGCTGGTGATATTCTGTGCAATCACACCTACCAGGGAACTGC
>JBGSXK010000608.1:0-7730 GCA_041751455.1 Anaerolineae bacterium | reverse complement strand
CCAGAAGCCAGCTTAGCCCTTATGCGCACCGCAACCGCGCCGCCGCCACCCGGACATGATCTGACAGAGCGGGAACGGGATGTTTTGAGGTTGATGGCGCAGGGGACCAATAACCAGCAGATCGCCGCCAATCTGAGCATTGCGTTATCGACGGTTAAATATCACGTCAGCAATATCATCTCAAAACTAGGCGTATCCAACCGGACTGAAGCGGCTGCATTTGCCGTCCATCATCACCTGGTTCACTGACAGATACCTAACCCTAACCTCCAGCAGCACCTGGTCAGATGACGGGTTAATCGCCCCATCGTGTGGAAGAAAAAAGACCCTTCTGCTGCATGTCGCTACTGTGGGTGATCCGCCTTTCAATAGAGATAGAAAGGACGGTTCATCCATGGTTGAACAAGCTCCGTCTCAAAAAGTCATGATTGCTGACCAGGACGCAGAAATCAGGCAGGCGCTGCGCCTCGTGTGTGAGGAACACCTCAATAACGCCCTCGTGTTCGAAGTCACTGCCGAAGATGACCTGTTCATTCGGATGGAAGCCACACACCTGGATATTTTGCTTCTTGAGTGGGAACTGCCGGGTATGACACCCTCCATACTGCTGCGTCGCCTTAAGGAAATGTGGGGACAGACGCATATCATTGTGCTGAGCAACCGTCCTGAGATTCGACACGAAGCACTTGATGAAGGTGCGCGTGGATTTGTCTATAAGGGCGATCCACCCGATGAATTGATTGCATTGCTGCATCAACTTGTGAAACAGGAGTAACTCGATGCGATTTTTACTGAACCTATTAACGGCAATTTGTGTTGTTCTGACGCTCGCTGGCTGTAATAACATCATTGAATCCAACGTGGAATCAATCAATGGATCGGGGAATATCATCACCATTGAGCGGGATGTAACGGACTTTTCTCGTATTGAGATCAACATGGGTGCTGACCTTACGTTGATACAGGGGGAAGAGGAAAGCCTTGCTATTGAATCTGATGACAATCTGATGGACTACATTCAGACCGAGGTCAATGGAGATCGCCTGATCGTTTCTACACCCGGTAACATCAGCCTGCGATCCAGCCGCCCGATCCAGTTAACCGTTGGTTTTGAGAGCCTCACCGAAATCAAGGTGAAAGGCAGCAGCGCCATCATGGCTGAAGACCTTGATCTTGAACGCCTAATGATCTCCTTCTCAGGCTCCGGTTCTACTCACCTGACAGGTACGGTTGGTAATCAAACAATCGTTGTGCGTGGAATGGCAATCATCAACAACCCTGATCTCCTCAGTCAGCAGGTCTCTGTTGACATTAGCGGCAACGGCACGATTGAAGTGACTGCCGAAGAGTCGCTGGATGTCAGTGTTGCAGGAATGGGCAATATTCACTACAGGGGGAATCCAGCTATCACCCAAAACATCAACGGCACAGCGACCCTTACACAGCGGCAGTGAGCACAAGAACAATAAATCAGGTTTTCACACTCAGGAGGGAGATTTATGTTACGTATCGCACTCGCGCTGATTATCACCGCACATGGCATCGGTCACATTCTGTTTTTGGTGCCGCTGCTTGGCATCGCGGATTGGGGGCAATCGACCCGATCATGGCTATTCACCACAGACAGCAGCGCACGGCTGATTGGCAGCCTTTTATGGATCGCCGCGATGATCGCCTTTGGAGCGGTCGTGGTGGGATTATTAAGTCAGCAAAGCTGGTGGCGTAATGCTGCCATAATTGCGGCTGTGATTTCTATAATCGGGCTGATGATCTTCTGGACGACTCCAGTCACTGCGCCAGCCGTATCGGCACTGGTCTTTAACCTGCTGGTGCTGGGTGCGCTGTTGATCGCCCAATGGCCCAGTATCGAGGCGGTTGGGGCATAACCATTTTCTGTTAAGCGGAAACACTATCAAGGAAAAAAGCCATGAATACACAAAATACTGCTCGTCCATTTGTACCGCTGCTGGCACTATCACTGTGTCTGCTGTTCCTGGGCATCAATGGTTTTGTCGGGGGCTATCTCATGCTGAGCGATCCCAATGGTGCGCCGATGGGAATGCCCGTCAGTGATCTGGCACGCACGCCATTTCAGAATTTCTTCATTCCCGGTCTGCTGCTGATTTTCGTCTGGGGCTGCGGGAGCCTACTAGCATTAATTGGTCTCTGGTTGCGTCCGCAGTGGTCGCTGCTCAGCCTGCCTACCCGCTGGACGGATGAACACTGGGCATGGGATTTATCTCTTGCATTAGGACTTGTGCTCATCATCTGGCTTACGGTACAGGTGTTCACCTTGCCGGCTGTCGCACCAATTCAACTGATTCTGTACGCACTCGCTATCGCCCTCGTAGTGCTGCCTCTGCTCCCGCAGATGCGCCAGCATTACCGGCTATAAAGGAAAGAAGGAAACCCAAATGTTAAAGCGACTTGCATTATCTCTTTTGATGTGTGTCGGACTCCTGCCATTTTGGTCGATCAGCGCACAAGAAGCGGTTTATAGTTCGGGTGTAACAGATGGTAATCTCTACCTCTACACACCAGCAGAAACAATCCAACTCACACAGGATGGTCAGGGCAATTTCGGTGGCATTGCACGGTATGGCAATGTCGTGGCATTTTCCCGAATGGATTCGGATGGTGTGCAAAACCTGTGGATCAGTGTCGATGGAAAAACTCCGTTCGTACTGGTCAGCGACCTTGACGCTTTTTACCCGTTTGCTTTCACACCAGAGGGCAACCTCCTGTTTGCCACGAATACGGCGGCGGTAAACGACTCTCAATTCATAACTGATGTCCTCACGATTGCGCCAGAAGCTGGTGCAGCACCGCAGCTAATCGGGCAGATCGACAGCACGATTGCCATGATTGGGGGCTGTGGTGGTGGCTCTCCCCTACCAACAGACTGGCAGTACTGGAATGAAGCTGGCTTTGGTGGGCGACATCACACCCTGGCACAAACACCGTTTGGCATCGTCTATACGCTGGATTGCACCGGCGGGCGCACGGCGCTGCTCAATCTGGAAACGAACGCGATGACCCAACTGGGTGTAAATTTCGGCAATGTCGCGCTGTCCCCCGATCAAGCACATTTAGTGGGCACAGTGTTCGACAGCAGCACGCCTGAAATCCCGAAGAAACTGGCCGTTGTCGATCTACAAACTACCGAATTTCGCCTAATTGAGACCGAGGCCACGCCCGATCAGGTGGTATGGTCACCGGATGCTGATGCGATCTTCTACACAGTTTACGAGGCTTTGCCTGAATCCGTACCGATGACGGAGGTTGAACAGGAAGCCCTGACCCCGTTCTTCGGAGCAGGCGAAGGCGCATTCGTTGGTTTCCCACTATATCAGGTACAAATTCGTCGCTACGACCTGGCTACAAACGCCGATGATCTGAGCTACACCGCGCCTGAAGATGTTGCGAGTATTGGACGTCTCTTTGTTGTTGATGAAGGCAAATTAATCTTCAGTCAAATACCGAACTTACAGAACTGGATCGCCGCCATCGCCGCAGGTCAGATTGACCTCTCCTCAACGGAGGACACAACAGCGCAGCAGCTCGCTACTGTGCCGGTGCAAGTCCTGCAACTTGATCTGGATACGGGTGAGCTGACCGAAATCGGCGAAGGCATAAACCTGTTTACGCCAGCACCTTGATGTTCCTTTGAAACGGAGGGGTGGAGCTTTGCCGCTTTCATCCCTCCATGCAGTAAGGGGTTAACATGAAACTCTCCAAGCGAATGTACCAGACCGAAGACGATTACTGGCGACTGCGTGCTTTTCTGCGTGAGGTCTTTTTACTGAACAACTGTCACGATTTAAACTGGCAGGTGGCCCGTTTGGATTACTGGCGTTGTTTCATCAATGAACATATCGATCATTTCCGGCTCAATAAAGCGATTTGTCTTTGGGAGACAGAACAAAGGCGGATTGCCGCTTTTGTAATCCCGGATGGTCGAGGCAGCGTTTATTTGCAGGTGCATCCCAGCTTCCGCACGCCAGAACTGGAAACTGAGATGCTGCAAGCTGCCGAAATACACCTTGCCGAACCTGATGCCGAGGGACAACAGCAGGTCACGGTCTGGGCACACCGGACAGATGCGCTCCGCATTCAGGTATTACAGGAACGGGGTTATCAGCGCGGTGACTGGCCGGAGTATCAGTTCAGGCACAGGTTGGAAGATACTATACCAGATGTTCATCCCCCCCCTGGTTACAGCATCCGGTCATTAGGCGATCATACAGAACTGCCCGCCCGCAGTTGGCTGTCGTGGCGTGTGTTTCATCCTGATGAACCGGATGAAAACTATCGGGGTTGGGAATGGTATCCCGATGTCCAGCGCTGTCCGCTGTATCGCCGTGATCTTGATTTAGTAGCCGTTACGCCAGATGGAGAACTGGCGGCGTTCTGTACTGTCTGGTTTGACGATGTGACTCGTACAGGCTATTTCGAGCCTGTCGGCACCTCGCCAGATCATCAGCGAAAAGGACTTGGCAAGGCAATTATGACTGAGGGACTGCGCCGCCTGAAAAATATGGGTGCATTATACGCCACCGTCGCGGGCTATTCAAAAGCGGCCAGGGCTTTGTACGGATCAGTCATGACCACAGAGACAGGTATCTGTGAACGCTGGCAAAAAAACATATTGCCGGAAAGGTAAAATCATGAAACGACTGTTTATCCTGTTATTAGGGTTCTTATTCTCTACCAGCACATTCGCGCAAAACGACAGCCGCGACTTTAACGGCTATCGTTGGTACGATGACGGAATCACGTTTATCTATCCCCTTTCCGTAGCTGATGATGCTGTGTCGCGTTTTACACCTGCTTCTGCCGATGCCCCTGAAGAAATCAGGATCGTCTTTGAAGATTATTATTTTGACGACAGAGGCTGGATACCAACCGGCGCGGAACTGAATATCATCCCCATCTCCACCATTCCGGCTGATCGTGCTGATCTGCTGAACAGCCTTATCGAGACAGCCGCGCACAGCCTCTCACTCGATTTTCAGACCGGTTCCGGTATGCGTTTTGTCGTACTCTCCACGTCTGAATCAGGTGAAGTTCAGCTTGAATATCGTTTTCAGGGCAGAACGTCAGATGATTTCTATATTGTAAATGCTGAATTTCCGATAACCACTGATCGCCTTGAAGTGGATCGCATCGCGGATATACAGGCGCTGGACGAACTGGCAGAAACGGATTTCTCACCCGGTTTGGCGGTTCTCGATATCCTGATTGGCTCGCTGAGTGTTCGTCCGCCACAGGCGATGTTCCAGACAGCGCAAACCAACGGCCAGATTGATTACGCAGGGGTCACGTTTGATTATGATAGCAGCCTCGCCTATCGCATCGAAGCCGACTCATTTGCTGTGATTGAAGGGGCAGAGGCAGAGAATACCATGTATGGTGCAGCGCCGGGATACATGCGATTTAGTTTTGTTGGTTACCCCACCACCGGAACAATCCAATCACCAGAACTGCGGGTGATGCCTGTATCTCAATTCCCTGATACAGATCAACCGTATGGCACAAGGCTGCTTGAATTGCAGACATTGTTAGCAGTGCATCCTGAACTGAGTTCTTCGGCTGCATCGGGGAGCGAGAATCCGCTGCCCATTCTCCCGTTGATAAATGCTGCACAAACAATTGTCTCGCAGCCACAGTACATACGCTTTTCCAATGGGGAAGGTCTGCGTTACATCACCTATTATTCCCAAAGCGCCGAGCCGGTAGCGGCGAACGATCTGTTCTATACCTTTGTTGGCATCAGCGATGATGGTCAATCTGTTGTAACCGGAGTTTTCCCCTTATTTGCGGGTTTTCTCCCGCACGGAAGAACCCTCTATGAAATCGCCGATTACGAGCATTTTATGATGAATTATCAGACCTATCTGGATGGCTTACTCATCCAGATTGATGTCATGGATGGCAGAGCTTACATGCCCCAGATTCCGCTTCTCGATGCGGTCATCTCAAGCATAAGCGTGAAGTGAATGCGAAGCTTATCATGAAAAATAACCACCCAAAACGTAGCCGTTTGCTTCGAATCATCGTACTGTTTGCCATTCTGCTGATTATTGCACTTTACATTGGCATACCAACCATCATGGCAGTAGCGGCGATAGTACCGGATCATAGTTCAGCCGGGGAACCACCCCAGGGTTTCCAGGAGATTACAGTAGAGACTGAGGATGGTATCGCGTTAGCTGGGTGGTATGCCGAACCAGAAAATGGTGCGGTGATTATTCTGGTTCATGGGGCAGGTAGTGGGCGCAACAGCGTGCGTTCACACGCTGTGATGCTGCATGAGAATGGTTTTGGTGTGCTGGCATTGAATATAAGTGGATATGGTGATAGTGAAGGCGCTATCAATCGATTGGGATGGACGGGCACAAATGACATCGGCGCAGCAGTTAATTTCCTGTCAGTACGAGATGAAGTGAAAGCTATTGGCGGGCTGGGCTTGTCAATGGGGGGTGAAATCCTGCTTGGCGCTGCCTCAAGCTATCCCACACTGCAAGCTATTGCGGTGGAAGGGGCGACTCATCGCTGCCTTGAGGAGTACACTGCGTTACCACAAAACCGTCCACTCTACCGAAATTTCACCCACCGTGTATTCACCTTCATGGCTGGTATATTCAGCGGTAACGCTCCGCCAGAGCCGCCATTGTTGAACTCGATTGAACAAGCCGAAACGACTGCTTTTCTTTTCATCGCGGCTGGGAATGAAGGCGAAGAGATTGACTATAACACGCTCTTTCATCATGCTGCACGCGATCACAGCAGCCTCTGGGTAATCCCAGAGGTTGGGCATACGAATGGCTTCAGAAGTGTCCCTGATCTTTACGAATCACGTGTCATCGAATTCTTCAGGGCGGAATTATCGGTATGTGTCAAGGACTTTGAAACAACTTCGTGAAAAAGATTAAGCAAGATTCGTGCGCTCTTTGGGCGGATTGATGTAAACTGCGGCTGGCGCACCTTTCACGTCGGGCAAACCCCGTCGAAACCGCTCTGGACACGCCTCAAATGCGGCTGACATCACGGCTTGTCGATGCTGTTGCACCGCATCCGCCGCGTTATCATGAACACTCACGGGGGTCATCAAGTTCAGCCCCGAATGGTAATGTGCATGGTTGTACCAGGCGAAGAACGCTCTTGCCCATGTCCGGGCTTCGTCAATCGAGCTGAAACTTTCGGGATAATCCGGGCGATATTTCATCGTTTTGAACTGCGCCTCACTGAACGGGTTATCGTCGGAGGTATGGGGACGGCTGTGGCTTTTGGTGATGCCCAGGTCGACCAGCAGTTGGCTCAAGGGTTTGCCTTTCATCGGGCTGCCGTTGTCAGCGTGCAAAGTGAGCTGGTCGGGCTGAATGCCCTGTTTGCGGGCAGTTTCGGCAATAAGTTGCTTTGCCAGTTCGCTGCTCTCAACCTCGGCGATCATCCACCCAACCACATAGCGACTGAAGATGTCCAGCACGGTGTAAAGCGGATAGTGAAGCACTGCCTCTCGATCAAAAGGCGTGAAGCAGAAATAGTGAGTAGACTATGTGATAATACATACTTTATATATGCGCGATGATTTATCTATGTTAGACATGCATCAGAACATTCTATAGGTCCAAGCCTGTAAGAACGAAAGACCACCCAATGATGGGTGATCTTTCGTTAGATTATAGTTCGAATATCGTTTGTGGGGCTGGTGGGATTCGAACCCACAA
>JBGSXK010000607.1:0-5854 GCA_041751455.1 Anaerolineae bacterium | reverse complement strand
AGCCTGATGATTGCGCAGAGTTTCCCCGATCAACCCGGTATTGAAGTGTTGATTCCCGGTGGCAGACTGCGTAAAGATTCGGTTTCACTGGTCGGTCAACCAGATGCCCTGCCTGCCATTAATCTCAATATCGGCTTTTTTGGCGCACGTGGCATCGCCCTGCCCAGCGGTATGAGTGATACTGATCCGGCAGAGGTGGCAATGAAACGTGCTATGATTGGGCGCTGTATTACTGTCGTTGTGATTGTGGATTCCAGCAAATGGGGACAAGTCGCGCCCTATACGGTACTGCCCGGCAGGCAGATCCAGCATATTATCACTACCGAACAGGCTCCGGTAGCACTGATCGCCCAATTTCGCCGTCAGGGTACGCGCGTTGATCTGGTTGCACCTTAAAACACTTATCCTGATAACCAAGAGATGTTTATCACTATGAAAAATGTCATTGCAATTGATCTGGGCGCGGAATCTGGCCGCGTGCTGCGTGTCGGCTTTGATGGCACACGCTTCCATCTTGAAGATATCCACCGCTTCCCCAATATTCCTGTAAGCGCAGGGGATACCCTTTACTGGGATGTGCTGCGCCTCTGGCACGAGATCACCAGCGGAATTCAGAGGGCGGGCGGAGAGGTCGCCAGTATAGGCATGGATACATGGGGGGTGGATTTCGCGCTGCTTGACCGTCACGGCAGGCTGCTGTCGAATCCGGTGCATTACCGTGATACCCGCACCGAGGGTGCGATGGAGTGGGTGTTTGAGCGAGTACCGCGCCGCACAATCTTCGAGCGCACCGGTATTCAGTTCATAGTGCTGAACACCCTTTATCAACTGGCAAGCCTGGCGCGCGACCAGAGTCCGATGCTGGAGGCAGCCGCTACCCTGCTTACCATCCCCGACCTGTTCAATTACTGGCTCACGGGGGAAAAGGTGAATGAGTTTAGTAATGCCACCACTACCCAGTTTTATAACCCACGCACAGGTGGTTGGGACACCGAAACCTTAGAGTCACTCGGCATTCCCACCCATATTTTAGGTCAGATTGTACCTTCAGGAGCGCACATCGGTGAGTATAACGGCATCCCGGTGATTGCCCCGGCCTGTCATGATACCGGCAGCGCGGTAGTTGCCGTGCCTGCCACCACCGGGAGTTACGCCTATATCAGCAGCGGCACATGGAGCTTGATCGGCCTGGAAATGACCGAGCCTGTGATTAACGACAGTGCTTATGAGGCCAACCTAACCAACGAAGGCGGCGCATATGGCACATTCCGCCTGCTTAAAAATGTCATGGGGCTGTGGCTGGCACAGCAATGCCGGACTACCTGGCGGAAACAGGGTAGTGAATACAGCTATGATGACCTTACACGCGCGGCAATGAGTGCTGAGCGATTTCGCAGCCTGATTGATCCAGACGATACACGTTTTTTGGCTCCCGGCGATATGCCCGCGCGCATTCGGACTTACTGCCAGCAGAACGGGCAGCCTGTGCCGGAAAGCATGGGACAGGTGATGCGCACCGTTTATGAAAGCCTGGCGCTCAAGTATCGTTATGTGCTGGAGCATTTAATCGCAGTCAGTGGGCGCGCTGTCGAGCATGTCCATATCATCGGCGGCGGTACGCAGAACACCCTGCTCAACCAGATGACTGCCAATGCCACCGGGCGCAGAGTGATTACTGGTCCGGTGGAAGCCACTGCGTTAGGCAATGCTGTTGTGCAGTTTATCAGCCTGGGCGAGATTGGCGACATCGCTCAGGCACGGACGATTTTGAGCCAGACCCTGGATACAGGCTATTATGAGCCGCAGGAAGGCGACCAGTGGCAGGCGGCTTATGTGCGCTTTACACACTTGCTGAAAGGTTGAAACACTTGCTCTATCGAATTGCCAGCCCGACCGATATTCCCCTGTTGGCACAGATGAACCAGCAGTTGCGCGAGGATGAGCAAAGCCGCTGGCAGATGACTCTGCCACAGCTTGAAGACCGACTGCGGGATATGCTGGCAGACGATTATACCGCCATGATTTTTGAGCTGAACGATACGCCGGTTGCTTTCGTGCTGTACCGACCAGTTGAAGGCGGCATACATCTGCGCCAGTTTTTCGTCAGCCGCACGCATCGCCGGCAGGGATTCGGCAAACAGATTATTCATTTGCTGCTCAATGAAATCTGGCCCTCAGACGCGCGGGTTACATTGGATGTACTGGTACATAATCAACGCGGTTATGATTTCTGGAAGGCGCTGGGTTTTTCCGAATACGCCATTACACTTGAACGTATACGCACTGCTGAACCTTAATTCACAACACCACGAGGCCATTATCACTATGCACAATCTTCCTTTTGAACAACCTGGCCATTTCTGGCGGGGCAATCTCCACACGCATTCCACCCTCTCCGACGGCCATCTGGCACCAGAGCAGGTCTGCCAGCTTTACCGAAGCATGGGTTATGATTTCCTCGCCCTGACTGATCATTTTCTTAGCAATTATCAATTTCCATTGGCGGATACCCGCTCCCTCCGCAGCGAGGATTTCACTACACTGATCGGCGCGGAACTTCACGCCGGAGAAACCGAATTGGGCCGTCTGTGGCACATCCTGGCTGTTGGACTACCGCTGGATTTCGCCCAGCCCATGCCTGAGGAAAGCGGGCCACAGATCGCTGCACGTGCCCTGCAAGCCGGAGCTTTTGTCGCCGCTGCACATCCTTACTGGTATAAGCTCACTGAGGCCGATGTCTTATCGCTCGGACCTGTCCATGCCATTGAGGTTTACAATGGTACGTCGGAAGACCATAACGACATGGCCGACAGTTGGTATATGCTGGAAAATCTGCTGGAGAGGGGTCATCATTATTCAGCCTGCGCCACCGACGATGCTCACTTCAACCCCGCGCGCGCCGATGCAGGTCTAGGCTGGGTGTGGGTGAAAAGCGAAACCCTGGAACCGGACAGCTTGCTGGAAGCGCTTAAACAGGGACATTATTATTCCAGCACCGGGCCACAGATTTTCGATGTGCAGTTTGCCGCAGATAACAAACTCATTGTGCGCTGCTCCCCGGCCAGTCGTGTATTTGTCACCGGGGCGGGCTATATGGCACGGCATATCTATGGCAACGGCATCAGCGAAGCCGAGTTTGACCTGAGCGGCTTTAAAAGCCCCTACTGCCGCATTACCGTGCGCGATGCGCAGGGCAAACGCGCCTGGTCGAATCCCATCTGGCTGTAAGACAAACCGACCTAAATCCTTTTCAGGACACCGATACCTTATACTTGAGGCGTATCGGTGTCCCGGTGAAGGTAAAAAGGTATGCAGGCCAGCAGCATGGCAGTTTTGAAGAAAGACACTGTTTCCCACACAGGCTATCATTGGCTGTGGTTGGTTCTTTGGGCAACCCTGCTGATGCTGCCTTTATTTCTGCAAGTGGGTTTCCACAGCGCGCCGGATATTGAAACCCATATCTATCATACCCACCTTTTCAGCGAGGAACTGGGGGACGGCATCCTCTATCCACGCTGGCTGGGCGACCTGTACTGGGGGTATGGCTCGGCCAGTGGTATGCTCAGCAAAGTGCTGACTTATTATCTCGCTGGGATTCTAGTCAACCTGGGCATGTCCCCCATTGTCGCGCTCAAAATCGTCCTGTGGGTCACGGTCATCGGCGCGGGTTGGTGCATGTACCGTCTGGCAGGTGAATTTCTGCCTTCTTCTGGCGCGATCACGGCAGCGCTGTTTTATCAGGCTGCGCCCTATGCCATGATTGATCTCTACAGCCGTATGTCGCTGCCAGAGTATATGGCCTTCCTGTGGCTGCCCGCACTGCTTCTCCTACTGTTCTACTGTGTCGAGCGTTCGTCATTAATTTATCCTGCGCTGTTCGCGCTGTGTTATACCGCGCTTATGCTCACGCATTTTCTGGTGGCCTATTTAATGGGCATCGCCCTCGTGGTGCTTGCACTTGGCCTGCTGTGGCGCACCCGGCAGCCCCGGCGGGGAGTCATACTGCGTTTGGTAGTGGCTGGGCTGCTTACAGGTGGCGCTATCGCGTTTTACCTGCTGCCTGTGCTAGCCGAAAACCAGTACCTCAATACACGCTGGTTTGTGGAAGGGAATGAGTGGGGCAATTACCGCCATAATTTTTTGCTCAATGCACAGGGCTACCTGAACACCCGTGCGGAATATCTTTATCTGGAAAACACCATTATCGCTGTAGGGGCACTGCTCAGCGTGGTGCTGGCAGCAACATTATTACCCCTCAGCCTTCGTTATCGTGAAACCCGGTCAGCAAAACAGCGCGACATGACATTTCTGATGCTGCTCGTGTTCTTCTTCAGCACACTGATGGCCTTCAAAATTTCAGAGCCGCTTTACCATATCCTTCCCCGTTTGGAGATGGTGCAGTTCCCTTGGCGGTGGCAAACGGTGAGCACTGCTGCAATCGCCTATCTGGCGGGGGATGGAGTCGCGTGGTTCTTGCAAAACCGGCGGCACATCCGGCCAGTGGCCTACAGGTTGGCCGCGCAGGTCATGCTGGCAGCGGGCTTGCTGCACATTTTCTACAGCGCTTTTGTCATTTTCTCCACGCTGGCCGTGCGCGATCATATCCCTGAGCAAAATCTGCAAGAAGTGCAGGGCAACCGCCCTATTGAAGCCAGTTATATGTACCGCACTTTTTTACCCGTCTGGGCAGCAGAGGTGGATTTCGCACACCTCCAGCCGATCAGTCCCCGTGTGACCACCGACCCTCCCGCCGAAGTCGAGATTACAGTATGGCGTTCGCCAGAGCGGGTTTTCACGGTGAATGCGGAGCAACCTACAGAGGTGAGACTCCATACGTTCTGGTTTCCCGGCTGGACAGTGCAGGTGGATGGTGGGGTGGTGGAAACACGAATCAGCTCCGACGATGGCACGATGCTGTTCGATGTACCTACCAGGCAAACACAGATCAGAGCGACTTTTGAAAACACACCTATCCGTAATGTGGGGGTATGGCTTTCAACCGCTACAGGTTTACTGATTATGGGGCTGCTAATGTGGCATTTCCTTAAGCAACGCGGGCAGCAGCAGATCACTGTGCCTGGGCGTTTACCCGATCATCCCTGAGCAGCGCCTTCAGCATGGGCAGGTAATTTTCGGCTTCGGTGCGTCCTGCCATTAAGGGGCCATCGAGGTCTTTAAAATCGAGTGAACCGTAAGCACCAACATTGGGGCGCAGCAGCACATCCGGCGGATGCAATGACAGTCGTCTGGCGTGTAAGTGCCATGTCATAATGCGGATAGAACGGTAAAGGGTAGATACCATACTCGGCGATCTGGCATCACTGCTGCCGCGGAGGTTGAAAGGCAGTTCAATACCCATAATAGCGGCAAGGGGGTCGCTCCAGCTATGCTGCTCTAGCTGCGGGTGAATATCCACTGCAATCACTTTCTGCGCGCCCTGCACAAAAGCGGCCTCAGTACACAGGCTGTCGATCACGCCGCCATCGGCCAGATGCATTCCCTCAATCTCGACCGGCGGAAAAACACCGGGAACAGCGCTGCTTGCCAGCACTGCCGGGATGAGCGGACCGCTGTTCAAAGCCACCTCGCGCCCAGTCAGCATATCGACGGCCATCACAGTCACCGGGATGTGAAGATCGGCAAAGGTTTTGTCCTTCATCACCAGCTTGAGCTGATCTTCAACCACCCGCTGGCGCGCCCGTGAACTAAACAGGTTCATCGTAAAGATGTTATTGCCACGCCACTTTGTCATATACTCGATCATCTGGGCAGGCGATAGACCCAGCGCGAATAACATGCCCACGATTGCGCCCATACTTGTTCCTGTGATCAGGTCAATCGGGATCTCCTCACG
>JBGSXK010000606.1:0-2963 GCA_041751455.1 Anaerolineae bacterium | reverse complement strand
GGTCCAACTGCCGCCCTGCCACCGCCGCCGCCTCCAGTAAGGCCTGCGCCGTTTCTGGTACACGATCCAGCCTGCGCCGGATCACCAACTGCATCCCCCCGGCGAACACCTGCTTGGGCAGCGTCATCGCGCCAATACGGTCAAGCTGCCCGGCTTCTTCCGCCAGTGCCCGCACCACCTCTACCATAAAAAACACATTGCCCTCAGTCTCGCGCTTCAGCAGTTCAACCACTTCCGGCTGTCGCCCGGCCTCACCCAGCATAGAAGCGCTCAAAGCCGCGATACTGGCCTCATCCAGCCGTTCCAGCTTAAGCAGTTGCAGGTCAGGCAGCGCATGAGACAGCTTCGGAAATTCATCATGGCGATAGCTGGCAACCACCAGCAGCGGCATTGAAGCGACGATGCTGTTCAAACGCCGCAGCAAGGCCAGGCTCTCGCTGCCCGCCCAATGAATGTCTTCCAGAATAATCACCAGTGGGTCAGTCATCCGTTTAAATATCGTTTCCATCACGGTCAGCAGCCGTTTTTGCATGGTCTGCGGGTCAAGCTCCGGCGCATCCACCACCTCATGCCCCACCAGCGTGGCAATATCCGGCACCACCACCTTCAGCACACTGGCTTCCAGCGGTGTCAAATCTGCCTGGAGCGAAATCCAGCGCGCCACTTCACGCCACAACTGGTAGGGACTGCCGCCATCCCTCACAGCCTGCCCACGCAGCGAAGACGCGCCTGTAACCAGCGCCAAGGTGCGCAGTTCGTCCAGCAAACGCGACTTGCCCACCCCGCTCTCGCCACCCACCAGCCACACGCTTCCCTGCCCGGTGAGCGCGTTATCCAGCGCGCGCGTCAGGGTGTTAAACTCATAATCCCGCCCCACAAATGCGGCCGCCTGCAAAAAACTTTCGCGCGTCGCGGCGGTTTCTCCACGCCCAACCTGCTGCGTGGCTTCATCATACAGGCGGATAATTTCCCCCGCACTCTGATAGCGATCCGCCGGGTCTTTGGCCAGCAGCCGCGAAAGCACCCCGGCAATACGAGGGTCAGCATCCAGCGCGACAATATCCGGCTCTTGCAGCAGGATCGCCTGAACCAGCGATCCCATAGTGGGCACAGTAAACGGATAATGACCACCCATCATTTCATACGCGATTACCCCCGCCGCATACAGGTCGGAGGCCTCGCTGGGCGGAAAGCCCTGTATCAGCTCAGGAGCCATGTAAGCCAGTGTGCCGGAGACTTCTTCGAGCTGCTCGTTGGGCTTAAAGTCACCCCGCGCAACCGAAAGCCCGAAATCCAGCAGCTTGACCTGCCCCCGCACCACCAGCACATTATCCGGCTTCAGGTCACGGTGCAGGATACCCCGGCGGTGCAGATAAGCCAGCGCCTGCAGCATCTGCACCAGCAGGTCGAGCTGTACTTCCAGAGACCTATCCTGCCCGGCTTCCAGGATCGTGCGCGTGTTTTCCAGCAAATCCATGGTGAAAAAAGGCTGGCGGTAGTCATCAAAACCATAATCCAGCACACTGATGATATTCGGATGCCGCAGCGAAGCCAGCGTCTTGAATTCCCGCGCCAGCGCCAACCGCAGGTCAACCCCCTGCGAAGTCGTCAGAGACTCACGTTTTTCGGCGGGCAGGCGCACCCGCTTCAACGCGACAGTCTCACCCATCAGCCGGTCCAGCGCGCGGTAGACTTCGCCCATCCCGCCTCGCCCGATAGACTCCATCAGGACGTAACGCTTGCCGATCATCTGCGCCATGTGAGTGGACATTAGATTCCTGTCAGAATGTGTTTACACCTTAGTATTATGACGCAAAGACTATAATTTCGCTCATTCAAGTCTGTGCCCCTTCCCGAATCAAAAGCCCTGCCGGGTGACAGGGCTTCCCTTATCGGGTCAGATCGCCAGACGCTTAAAGCTCCAGCCGCACTTCTGCTCCGGTTTCCTGGCTCCTATACACCGCATCCAGAATCGACATCACCTGGAGCGACTGCTCTGCCGGAACAGGAGAAGGTTTGCCCTCCACAATCGCCTCAGCAAACTCGATGCACTCCTGGGCATGGGGTTCGCGGATGTCACGATTCAGCAGCAGTGAGCGGTTGTAATATTGCCGCGTGGCCTGCCCCGTCTGGTAAATTTCATTATTCGGCCACAGAGAACCGCCCTCTGTACCATACAGCCACATCTGCATGTCCTCAAAAGCATTATTGGGCACGTTATGATGCAGCATCCAGCTCACTTCCAGCACCAGTGTCGCCCCGTTCTCAAAACGCACAAAGGCCGACGCAAATTCCTCTACATCCATAATCGAGGGAATATCTCCCCACAGGCCAAACGCGCCAGGGCGGTTGCCCAGCTTGGTACGCGCCACACCACTCACCGAGATCGGCTTCGGGTTTCCCATCATCCATAACGTCAGGTCGAGGATATGTACGCCGATGTCGATACAGGCCCCGCCGCCGCTGTGTTCCTTCAGGAGGAAACCTGGCCGGTTAGGCAGCCCACCACGCCGCAGCATCCACCCACGCGCATGGTAAATTTCGCCCAGCGCGCCCCCTTCGATCTCCGCCTTCAACGATTTGGAATTCCCCTTAAAGCGGAAATGCTGTGCGGTCATCAGCATCTTGCCGGATTTGTCACGCGCTTCGATCATCCGGTGAATATCCGCTGGGGTCGGCGCAAGCGGTTTCTCGCACAGCACATGCTTGCCCGCTTCCAGCGCGGCAATCGCCAGCGGAGCGTGATACATATTCGGTGTGCAGATATCAATAATATCAATATTTGGGTCGTTAATGAGGTCTTCCGGGCGCACCCGCAGCATATCAACGCCATTTTCCAGCCCCCAGCGGTTCAGCGCAGCTTCGTCAATGTCGCTGCCGGCCACAACCTCTGTATACTCGCTCTCGTGCCAGCCGGGCATATGTACTCTGGCAATGCCACCCACCCCAATAACACCCACTTT
>JBGSXK010000605.1:0-8668 GCA_041751455.1 Anaerolineae bacterium | reverse complement strand
TGATTATCGTGACGGTGCTGACGATTGCAGGTTTCTGGGTCGGTGGGGTGATTGCCGCGCTGTACATTAATATGGAAGCCGCCAAACGGGAATAATTTCCTAGTCCGCGCTTTGTCGAAGTTCAGGAAATACTATATCATTAAGTAGTCCTCAGCGATCAGCCCTGGCTTGCCACGATTTCTCCTGCGCTGTACACTTTTTGTCGCCTGGGGCAAAAGGGTGGTCTGGTTGACTCTGCGGATGACTGCTTAATGAGGGTTATGCTATTAAAGGAGGCTTGCCTTTGAGTGAACTTTTAGAAGGGTTAGTAGTACAGGACCAGAGTGGTTTCTTCTGGGTGGAGGTGGAAGATCAAAAAATCTACATCTGTCGGTTACGAGGACGTTTAATGGAAGAGGCGCAGTCGTCCGATATTGCGGCGATTGGCGACCGTGTGCAGATTACCGTGCTGGAAGATGGCACTGGGATGATCGAGAACGTGGCAGAGCGCACCAGCGCTCTCTCTCGCGCAGTCCGTACCGAGGGTAATCGCGGGGCAGGCCAGGCAGAACGTGAGCAGGTCATCATTGCCAACGCAGATCAGGCATTTTTCGTCTTTGCCGCTGCACAGCCGCACCCGAACTTCAAGATGCTGGATCGCTTCCTGGCGACAGGCGAGAAATCGGACATCGAGAAACTGATGATCGTCATCAACAAGATTGACCTGGAAGACCCATCACAGATTGAGGCGCAGTTTGCCCCTTACGAGAAGATGGGTTATCGCGTCTTATATACCTGTGCTCTGGAAGGCGAAGGCGTGGAACTGCTGCGCGACCTGCTCAAGGATCGCATTTCAGTGTTCACCGGGCCATCGGGCGTGGGGAAGTCCAGCCTGCTCAATGCCATCCAGCCAGGGCTGGCGCGCGCCGTGAAATCGGTTGGGTCCAGCGATGAAGGTATACATACCACCCGCGATAGCATGCTCGTAAAGCTGGATTTTGGTGGCTACCTGGCCGACACACCAGGGATGCGTAACCTGACCCTGTGGGATACCGAGCCGGAAGAGTTGGATGCCTATTTTATAGACATCGCGCCCTATGTCGAGCAGTGCCGTTTTAATGACTGCGCCCACGTGGATGAGCCGGGTTGTGCCGTGCGTGCCGCCGTGAAAAGCGGAGCCATCACCCACAGCCGTTACAAGAGCTACCTCAACCTGCGTGAAGAACTGGAAGAAGCCTACGCCGTTTACTAAAGTTATGAGTACCGAGGCCTAAGTGAAAGCTCGGAACTCAGCACTCAGCACTTTTGCCGGGTGTCCCGTCCAACCCACGAGGCACATTCCCATGACAGAAAAAGCATTTAATAAGGCGGCTGCCCCACGTTGAAGTCTGCGCCGGGCAGTCGCATTTTTATATGTCCAGCACAAACCACACCGTGGTTCACATAAAACCTACGGTGTAGCCGCTGCGGTTAAATTTATGGGCGCAAACGTTGGTGTAGGTGAGGGTTCTATTGTAATAGTCGCAATCATGGTATCGAAGTCAAAAGGATTTTGTTCCTGTTCATAAGGAGAAGGTATTGGGCCTACGGTTTGTCGGACAAATTTAATGGGCCAGGTGGCCTCAAATTCGCCCTCTTCAATATTCAAATACGGAAAATAATAGATGGCTTCAGTAACAAATCGGAAATCGTCCTCTGGCCCCATGTAGATAGTGGCAGAAACACCTTCACGTAGCCAGTAAACATGTCTGGAAAGTGGGCGTGCCATCCATGTTACTGCATCGGGCATCCCATAAACCGCGAGTAAATCATAGAGAGTGAGTCGGGACTCGAAGAGGTAAGGCAAACCAAGAACGCTAATTGTGTTGTCATCTGTCACACATACCTGCAAAGTGTATGGCGATGTCGAAGCATTGGCTCTGTACTGTTCCCAACTAATATCATACCTTTGAATGGTTAACTCTGAGCCGTTCTTATAAACAATCCGGTATTTTCCAAGCCCCATCAAGTGAGACTGCAAATCATCCAAAGATGAAGAACCAATGGTAATACTGTGCCAGGACGGTCCTGGATTATCTGGGACTGCTTCACAAATTAGATATTCTGGATAGTGTTGCGGTTCAGAAAAAGGTGGTATCGGTGATGGGGCACGAGGCGTTGAAACCTGTGTCAGTGTTGAGTCCCCGTTTTCTCCAGCAACTACTGAAAGTCCGAATAGGAACGAGAGAACCAATGTCGTTAAGGCCAACTCCTTGCCCATGTCTGTATCCCTTACCTGTCAAATATCTACTGTCATAATAGTATCACCAACTGCCTCCATCCTGTATTCGGCATTGTTACACAAGGTGCATTCCCGTGACAGAAAAAGCATGTAATAAGGTGGCTGCCCCACGTTGAAGTCTGCGCCGGGCAGTCGCATTTTTATACGTTTTTCATGACTTTTCTGACAATTTCACAGCTTTGTTTTTGCTTTACCTCTATAATGGAGGTATAGCGAAATAGAACTTTATATTTAAGGAAAACTGCGTCGTGGCCCCTTCCCTGATCGGCATTCAGCTCGGTAAATATCAGATTATTGAACTTATCGGTCAGGGCGGCATGGCAACCGTCTATAAGGGGTACCGTAAGGATATTGACCGTTATGTCGCGGTTAAGGTGCTGCCCCCGCACCCTGGCCAGAGCGATTCGTTCGTCGAGCGTTTCCAACTGGAAGCGCGCACCATTGCCCGCTTGCAGCATCCCCACATTCTGCCGCTTTATGATTACGGTGTACAGGACGACATCACTTATCTGGCGATGGCCTATGTCGAGGGTGGGTCGCTCAGCGATCTGATCGACAGGGGCGCGATGTCGCCCGAACAGGCCGAACCGCTGCTGCGCCAGGTCGCCTCCGCGCTGGATTATGCTCACCGGCAGGGGGTGATTCACCGCGACATCAAGCCCGATAACATCCTGCTGGATAAAGAAGGTCACGCGCTGCTGGCCGACTTTGGCATCGCCAAGATTATGGAAGGCGATACCGCGCTGACGGGCACAGGTGCGCTGGTGGGTACGCCGGCGTATATGTCGCCAGAGCAGTGCCAGGGCATCCCGCTGATGCCCCAGTCGGATATTTACTCGCTGGGTGTGATCGCTTACGAGATGATTACCGGGCAGCAGCCGTTCAAGGCAGACACGCCTATGCAGATGGTGCTCAAGCATCTGACCGAGCCTGTACCGCACATCAGCAAAGTCATGGATGGCCTGCCGCAAAAGCTGGAAATGGTGATGATGCGTGTGCTGGGCAAAGAGCCGGAAGATCGCTACGAGACGGCAACGGCCTTCCTTCAGGACTTCACGCGTGCGATTCACCGTGATGTCTCGCTGCCACATCTGACCCCCATTATGGAGACTGTTGTGCTGGCCGCTCCCCCCCGTGAGCCTGTGCTGCGGCGGGTCGGCCAGAGTCCACTGGCGTTGATGGTGGGCTTCCTGGGGTTGATGGCACTGGTGATCTTCGCTCTGACAGGCATTAACCGCAGCCAGCAGGCCAGCGCGTCGGAAGTTTCGGCCTTGGTGATTGGCGCGACCAGCAATGGCACCAACAGCGGCAGTCTGAATTTCAGCAGCACCAATAGCCTGGGCGATACTGTCAGCCTGAGTGTGGAGAACCTCGTACCGCCGAGAACAAATCAGAATTACACAGTGTGGCTGTGGAATACTCATGAGGACACCTACCTCAACCTGGGCGGCCTGTCGCTGGATGCGCGGGGCAGTGGCCTGCTGGTGTATCACGACGCGGCAGGGCGTTTGCTGCTGTCTGTTTATGACAGCGCGCTCATTACGCTTGAAGAACGCAGCGGGACTACCGGGCTGCGGGTGAGTTCGCCTAATGTGCGGCAGGCTCAGCAAAGCGCGCCCACCCGCCCCGCCGGATTGGTCATCTACAGCGCCGGACTACCCGCAGAAATCACCGAGGCATTGGGTGAAATTCTGGCAGAGTCGGCACAGGGTATCGAAGGCAGCGGCCTGCTGGACAGTGTTTTTGTCGAAACGCTAGCGGCGCTGGAAAACAGCCAGTTGGATTATCGCGCCAGCCTGGGCAGCCTGCGCACCTATGCCGAACACAGCCTCAACATTTTGCAGGGAACCCAGGAAGATTACAACGGCAACAGGGTTGGCGAAAATCCAGGGCGCGGGGTGGGACTCCCGGTGCTGCTGGATGCAATGGATACTCGGCTGGCAGCACTCGAAGCACGGCCAGAGGCTGGCCTGCGTTTGCAGGGCGATATTGGCCTGATACGTACCTGCCTGGAAAATACCCGTGTGCGTGTTGCGCGGGTGGTGGTCTTGCAGCAGTCGGCACTGGCAGCAGATAATCTGGAGGCCGCGCTGCCACTGGCTGATGAAGCCGATATGCTGGTCAACGCGCTGATTCCCGGTGTAGACCAGAACCAGAACGGGCGTGTTGAACCCTTTGCCGGAGAATGTGGGCTGGAGCAGGTGGCCGCTTTAAGTATGCTGCTGGGCAGCCTGGAGATGCAGGCCCACACCGAAGGCTAACTTGCCATCAATCCTGCGCCGGGGACTGCCTCGGCGCGGTATCCTGATCGATCTCCGCCAAAAGACTCTCGCCTCTGCCTTTACGTTTCATTATAATCATGAGAGTGGCCTGAATAGTCAGTTAGTTTTTTGCAACGCGCAAACCACAGCACACTCGTCTATCGTATGCTATGCTATTGAGAAGGCGGCAGGTTGATTTTAAGGACATTGCGGTGAAATCCTCGTTGATCGGGCGCACGCTCGGCAAGTATGAGATTACTGGTCTGCTGGGGCACGGTGGCATGTCCACTGTTTATAAGGGCTACCAGCAGGATATTGATCGTTATGCGGCCATCAAAGTGCTGCCGCCCCATCCCGGCCAGGATGAGCAGTTTATCGAACGCTTCAAACTGGAAGCCCGCACGATTGCCCGTTTACAGCATCCGCATATCCTGCCAGTGTATGATTATGGTAACGAGGGTGATGTGCTGTTCCTCGCCATTGCCTATATCGAAGGTGGCTCCCTCAGCGACCGTATTGATCGGGGGCCGATGTCCTTAAGCGATGTTGAGCGCCTGGTGCGCCAGATCGCTGGGGCGCTGGATTATGCACACCGCCAGGGTGTGATTCACCGTGATATTAAGCCCGATAATATTCTGCTCGATAGCGATGGCAACGCCCGGTTGGCCGACTTCGGCATCGCGAAACTGGTGGAGGGCGACAGCCGGCTGACGGCGACGGGCGGCCTGATCGGCACACCCGCGTATATGGCTCCTGAGCAGGCGCAGGGGCTGGACATCAGTCCTGCCGCCGATATTTACTCGCTGGGCGTGGTGGTCTACGAAATGCTCAGTGGCCAGCAGCCCTATAAAGCCGATTCGCCCATGCAGCTCGCGCTGCGCCATATCACCGAGCCGACACCACGCATCACGGCGGCACGCTCTGGGCTGCCCCCGGCGCTGGAACGGGTGATGCTGCGCGTGATGGCGAAAAACCCGCGTGATCGTTATGTCTCAGCAGCGGCCTTCGCCGATGATTTCGGTAAGGCGATCCGCATGACTTCAGAAGCCGACCTCATCCACGAGCCGGAGCTGGCGCAAACGCTGCTCTTTGACACCCCTTCGACGATGGTCAACAATCCACCCACCACCACCATCATCCAGCAGGCAGGCGGCAAATCGGTGCTGCTGGTTGGCCTGGGAATTATCGCGCTGCTGGTGGTGGTCATTATGGTGCTGGTGCTGTCTGTACTGAATCAGGATACGAGTACCAGTGTGGTCAGCAATCCTACCGAGGCCGCAGAGCCAACTGTAGCCGTGACGGTTGCCCCTACCGCTGTCCCGGTGCCTACTTTTGGCCGCCTCAGCTTTGGTACGGCCAGTGGTAATGGCGATAGCGTCAACCTGCGGGTAGAGAAACTGCGGCCAGTAACCCAGGGTATGTCGTATATGGCATGGCTGCAAAGCACGGATGGCGAAATGGTGATGCTAGGCGCTTTAAACCTGGATGCGCTGGGCAACGGCCTGCTCACCTATACTGATCCAGACAGCCGGGTGCTGCCTGCCTTCTATAATACGGTTCTGATTACCCTTGAGGAGCGCATGAGCGATAACCCGCAGGGCAACGTGGTGTACAGCGGGAGTGTGCCGCCCGAAGTCAGTCACGCACTGCGTGAAATTCTGGTTGAATCCGAGCAGGGATTCCGGGGGGGCAGCTTGCTGGCTGGCGCGCTGGATGAAGCCCGTATCGGCGCAGAACACGCGGGTTATGCAGCCAGTGCGCGCAACCCCGGCGGAATGCACACCCATGCTGAACATACGCTCAACATCCTGCTGGGCACAGAGACCGATTATGATAACAATGGCCGGGGCGAAAACCCTGGTCGCCAGTTGGGTATACTCTATTTTATGGATTTGATCGAGGAGCACCTGGATAACATACTCGACGCGCCAGGAGCGACCCGTGCCCTGCAACTGGACGGTGAATTGATTCGGGTGTGCCTGGGTAATGTGCGCGTCTGGACAGATCAGGTAATCCGCTTGCAGGAGGCGCTGGTGTTGGCCGAGAGTGTCGAAGCGGTTGCTGCCGAGGCTGCTGAAGCAGTCGAGGTCGCCACAACGATTACCTCCGGGGTGGACCTCAACGAAAACGGGGTAATAGACCCCTTTGAGGGCGAATGTGGTTTGCAGCAGATTGCGACTTACGGGGTGCTGTTTGGCAGCCTGGATATTCTGGAAGGCGTGTCGGAGTCTGCGGATGCTTAAATGCCTTTATGGTATAGTCCTGATCGTGGTGATGGCGGCCTGTGCCTCGGCTGCGCCGACACCAGACAGCAATGTACGTATCCCCCCGACGCTGCCCCCGCCGGAATGGCGAGCGTCTGGCGATGTGATTACGCTGGACAACATTGGGCAGATTGCCCTGCTAGGGCGGCTGGACAGCCCGGCCTCGCCCACCACTATTTTCGCCCACAGCCTCTCGCCCGACGGCACCCGGCTGGCAGCGCTGGATAATGAGCAGTTGATGGCATGGGATTTAATCAGCGGCGCGCTGGTGTTCAGTACCGCCCGTGGGAGCGCGAACTACGTTTTTTATGCGCCGGATAAGACCGAGGTTTATACGATTACGGCGCAGGGCGGAGTGACGCTCTATGATGCCAACAACGGTATTCCTCAGAATAATTTTCAGGCGATTGATTACCCCAATGACACGCTGGCGTTTGAGCCGGAAAATGGCTGGTTGGCCTTTGGCAATCTGCCTGGCCAGGTGAAAGTGTGGGATCCGCTGGAACGTCAGTCTCTGGTGACATTTAAAGCGCACGACTTGCAGGTCACAGCGCTGGCCTTTTCGCCTGATGGCACCTGGCTGGCGACTGCTGGTGAGGAGGGCACGGTCAAGGTGTGGGATTGGCGCAACCGCGAACTGCTCCATACATTTACGGATAATCGCCCGGCCCACTCGCTGCACTTTGCGCCCGATGTCACCCAACTGGCGGTGAGTAAACGTGAGCATATCCGCTTGTGGTCGCTGGAAAACGGCCAGCTTATCCGCACTATAGAGAGCGGCGAGGGCGGCAATCCTGTGGTGGGCTTTGGTATGGATGGCCATTATCTGGTCAGCGGTGGCACGAATGTCGAGATATCGGTGTGGGATACAGGTACGGGCGGGCTGGCGGCAAAACTGCCGGATGTCGGCGCAGATCGTACCGCGCTGGCGTTTTCGCCCGATGGCACTATGCTGCTGACCTCTTCCATTATGGGCCGCGCGACCCTGTGGAATATGACGACCCTCAATGAGCGAACGGTCAATAACGCCGTGCTGGATACAGGCAGTCTGATTTTTGATGTTGACTGGACAAGTGATAACCGCCTGCTGACGCTGTTCGGCACCAGCGGTGGGGTGTATATCTGGGGCATCCCGGCGTCGGACACCTAATCCTTAAATGTGACCGCCGTCGTTACTCTGCCGGGGACTGGTTTTTCTCCGCTTTGGCTTTCCATACTTCTTTGGCGTGGTCAATATATAACCGTCCATCCAGATGGTCAATCTCATGCTGGAAAACCCGCGCCAGCCAGTCTCTGGCTTTGATGCGCAGGGGCTTCCCGTAACGGTCTAGGCCTTTCAGCGTAATACTCTCATGACGGTCTACCATGCCAAAATAACCGGGGATCGACAGGCAGGCTTCCACACCTTCGACCATTTCCTTGCTGGTTTTGATGATCTCCGGGTTTGCCACCACATACAGCACCCCGGCCAGTTCTCCATATTCCTCTTTGCTCTCGTCATCATCGGGCAGTCGCACGACGATCAAACGCTGGCTGACAGCCACCTGCGGCGCAGCCAGCCCTACACCGGGGGCATCCAGCAGGGTTTCCACCATATCGTCCACGAGCTTCTGAAATTTCGGGTCAAAGCTGGTGACACGGTGCGCTTTCTTACGCAGAACCGGGTTATCCGGTTGAATAATGTCAAGAATTGCCATGCATTCCTATTCCTGGTGAGTTTGTGTTTTTGCGATTCATCCCATGATATGCAGCGAAACCGCCTCCGTCAAGCACTATTCACTGCCATGTGTACGCGGGACACGCGGCGGACGCGGGCCACCCCGAATAACAGGTTGTGAGCTGTCAGTGGCGGGGGTAGGGGTGGGCGGTGGGCTGGCAGGCGC
>JBGSXK010000604.1:0-15731 GCA_041751455.1 Anaerolineae bacterium | reverse complement strand
CTCAGTCACGATTTTCTCCAGATTATGCTGCTGTAAATGCAGGCTTTGAAATCCACCCAACTTACTGATTTTGTCGGCTTGCTATTCCAGTCGCCGCCGCCTCGCGATCACACTCTGCGCCAGCCCGATACCCGCCATAGTTGATAATAATGACGTACCACCAGAGCTAATAAACGGCAGCGTGAGTCCCGTTACGGGCAGCAGACCCAGGTTCATGCCAACGGAGGTGACGGTCTGGAAGAAGATAAACGCCGCCACCCCATAGCAGATCAGGCTGCCAAAGGGGTCAACCGCTGTCCGCGCGCCGCGCAGGATACGCGCCAGCACCAGCCCCAGTGCCCCCAGTGTCGCCATCCCCCCCACGAATCCAAATTCCTCGACGATGACACTGTAAATATAGTCCGTATGGCGCACCCGCAGGAAACGGCCTTTATTCTGCGACCCTACCGAATAACCCTTCCCCACCATGCCGCCAGAACCCACACTGATAAGCGCCTGACGAATATTATAATAAGCATCAGGGTCACTTTCCGGGTTAATAAAAGTGGTGATGCGTGAGCGCTGGTATTCGCGCATCTGCGACCAGATCAAAGGTGCTGAAACGACCAGTATCAGCGTAAAAATAGCGATATGCCGCAGGCGCAGCCCTGCCGCCCAGATCATCGTAAGCCAGATTGCCGCAAAGACTGTCGCAATCCCCAGATCGGGCTGGATAAAGATCAGCATCGTCGGCACACCCAGGTGCACCAGCGACATAAAGACAGTGGTCAGGCTGTTCAATGCCCGATAATGTGTCGCCAGATAATGTCCCAGCGTGATAACAATCAGCACTTTAGCGATCTCTGACGGCTGGATACGAATGCCAATGTTAATCCAGCTTTGCGCCCCCCCGTCCCCCTCTACTCCCAGCGCAAACACCAGCAGCAGCAGGATAATCATCACCAGGTACAGCCAGGTGTGTATGCCGTCCAGCAGCCGGTAATCCATGAACGCCAGCATCAGCATCAACACCATGCCTACAATTAGAAACTGAATCTGGTCAGGCACACGGTTGATAAGATCGGGGTCAATCGCGCCCTGGGTCGCGCTGCGAATCATCAGAATACCAAAGATAATCAGGAGAATAGTCAGCGCAAACAGGAGATAATCGAATCTACGCCAGAGGCTTCCAGTGTGGATCATGCCTTACCTTGCATCCATTTTGCCACCAGCCGCGCATTATAGCCCAGGTGAGCGGCCAATTGAACGCCTAGTCTGTCAGCGTGTCCACATTGGTGTGCAGGTCGGGGTCATCTTTTTCCACGCCCTCTACAGGTCGCGAAAAAGGAATCTCAGCCACAATCAGGCTGTCACGCTGACGCTGCTGTAAGGCAATATCGACCTTCTGGCTGTCTACAGACACATACTTCGAGATCACCGCCAGAATTTCCTGCTTCATTTCGTCCAGTTTCTCTGGTGGCAGGTTAATACGGTCATGAAACAGGATAAATTGCAGCCGTTCTTTGGCTGTGTTGCCACTGCCTTTGCCGGAATTGCGTCCCAGCATCCGGTCAAAAAATCCAGCCATAAAGCCCTCCGCTTAACTACTGCCGCCAGCAAACAACCGCGCCAGTCGTTGCAGGAAGCCATTATTTTCATCAAGCTGCATGAACGGCACGTTTTCCCCATTCAGCCGCCGCGCGATATTGCGAAAGGCCTGCCCGGCACGTGAATGCTCATTCAGGGACACAGGCACACCGCTGTTAGAGGCCGGCACTACATTCTCATCCTCCGGCACAATCCCGATCAGGCTGATCGCCAGGATGTCGGTCACATCAGCAGCAGACATCATCTCGCCTTTGCGGATCATCTCCATTTTAACACGGTTCAAAATCAGCCTGCCCGGCCCCTTATTCTCTGCTTCCAGCAGCCCAATAATGCGATCCGCATCGCGCACGGCAGAAACTTCCGGGTTTGTCACAATCAGCACATCATCGGCAGGGGCAATCGCGTTACGAAAACCGCGCTCAATACCCGCCGGAGAGTCAATCACGATAAAATCCATTTCCTGCCGCAGTTTATCGGTAAGCTGAATCATGTCCGCCGGGCTGACCGCCGTTTTATCGCGCGTCTGCGCTGCTGGGATCAGGTACAGTTCCGGGAACTGCTTATGCTTAATCATCGCCTGCCGCAGTTTACAGCGTCCTTCCACCACATCCACCAGGTCATAGACAATGCGGTTTTCCAGCCCCATCACCACATCCAGGTTACGGAGGCCGATGTCAGCATCAACCAGCACGACTCGCTTATCCATCCGTGCCAGCGCCACACCCAGGTTCGCAGTAGCGGTTGTTTTGCCCACCCCACCCTTGCCCGATGTGACAGTAATGACTTTTGCCCCCATAAACTTTCCCCTTTTTCAACTTATTCCCAGGTTTCCACGACAATCTGATGATCCCGCACCTGCGCCACTTCGGGTCGCGCCTTGCGCCCCTTCTCAGCCGGTGAAGTCACGATATACCCCGCGATGCGAAGCTGCGTGGGAATCATATCCAGCGCACAGATCACCGCGCTCTCGTCACCGTCTGCCCCGGCATGGGCATTACCGCGCAGCCGCCCCCAGACGATAATATCGCCGATAGCGATGATCTCAGCACCGGGGTTCACATCACCATAGATCACCACATGACCAGGGCTGTGCACCGTGCGCCCGGAGCGCAGTGTCCGCCGCAGCATCACTCCACTGCTGCCAGTTTCCTCCGGGCTGATCTCAATACCATCATCAAGGTCTTCGCGCCCCGGCACGAAACTACCCGCGCTCGTGCGCAGATCCAACGCGTTCGTCGCATCATTGGTGGTGTCGCTGGTACTCAGTACCGCCCACAGCATCAGCCCACGCCGCTCCAGCAGTGCCTTTAACGAAGACAGGTCATATTTAGGCACTGGCCTCTGGCCGACATCAACGATAATGCGCGCCCCGGTATAGAAGTTGCTCTGTTCGTCAAAATGCTCACCCAGTCGTGCAATCACGATCTGCCATTCTTCTGTGGCGCTCAAAGTCACCAGCAGTCCTTCTCGAACACCTTTAATCGCAAAGAGTTGATCGTGCATTGCGCCTTACTCAAATTGCATAGAAATAAATCCGCATTTCAGGTTCGTGATATCGTAAAGTTAATACTATACTTTTTTCTGCGCGCGCGCTACAGACTGCCCGTAATGCGAAACAGCATCACCAGCGGCAGCAGCACATAGGCCGCTGGCGCACACCATCCCAGCGCCCGCTGCGCCGGGCTGACACTGCGCTCCACCCAGGCACGCAGCGTATGTACCGCATACGTCATCCACAATACCTGGGTCATCAGCAGCGGCAGCAGCAGCACCGGGCTGTTATTGCCAAAATAGACCAGCCCGAACACCGCATAAGTCGCATAAGCCACCATCGTCACCATACCCAGCGGCGGATACCAGCGCGCCAGACGTGACATACCCAGCACACCCAGCAAGATGCCAAATACGGAAAACTGGCCGATGACCAGCCCCACCAGCCTCAGCCAGCGTGAGGCTTCGCGCCAGCCATCTGCCATCACATACGGCACCCGTAACTGCATCCCTTCAGCCTGCGCCGCCGGGTACAACCACCATGTCGAGCTGACATAAGCCTCTATAAGGCCATAAACACCCAGCGTGATAAAGCCGGCCAGCAGCAGCCAGTACAGACGCGGCAGCGGTGTGTGGGAAAGCAGCAGCCCCAGCACTATCGCCGGAGCAAGCAAAGTAAACAAGGGATCATTGACCACCCCCACCGCGAACAGCACCAGCATCCCCACTGTATGATAAGCTTTTAGCGGCGCGGGCGCTTCATCCGGGCGGGGATTAGTCAGATACAGGCCATCAACCAGCAAATACAGCAGCCATGCTGTCGAAAGCGTATTCAGGCGTAAGCTGCCCACCTCCGACAGTTGGCTCCAGAACAGTGCCGCGAAAATGACGAACCCCGCCAGCAGGCCCGGATAAAGCCGGTCGCTGAAGCGCATCAGCAGCAGCGCCACCACCCCCGCCAGCACCAGCACCGCCAGCGTCATAGGCAGGCTCAGGCTGTCCGCACCGCCTGTCTGCGACCAGAAGGCCGGGCTAAAGGCCAGCGCCAGCCCCCCCGTGATCGCCAGCGCCGCACCAGAACGTCGCAGCGTCATCGCCACCCCCACGATCACCAGCGCCAGTCCAGACGCGCGAATCAGCGAAGTCTGCCCCACGGAGAGAAAAACCACCCACGCCACTACCCCGGAGATCACACCGGGCAGCCAGTAGCTAACCATTTGCTGCTGACGCGCGTCAGGAATCACGGCGTTTCCTCAGGCAGCGGCTCTTCTGCGGTCTCCTGTTCGGGCACCACCGGTACAAACACAGGCGCAGTGGATTGTGGCACCGGCGCAGCGATACCGCTCCGCTCATTTTTAAGCCGGAAATAGGCCTCCATTGTCTCTACCACAATCGGCAGCGCCACCAGCGATCCCTCGCCACCGTTATAAACGAACCCGATAATGATGACCTCTGGGTTTTCGTAAGGGGCGTAAGCCGTAAACCACGCATGAGCAGGCCAGTTCCCCGGCACACACAGGCCCAGCGGGCGCGCCACGTCGTCACAGTATTCCGCTGTGCCTGTCTTGCCACCCACCGGCACATAGGGCAGGTTTGCCGACTGTGCCGTGCCAATCAGTACAGTGGCCCGCATCCCCTGCTGCACAATCTCGATATTCTCAGTACGCGCAAAGGGCGGTTGATAATCCGGGTTAAAACGCAGTTCGTTACACACACTGCCGTTAAACTGATAATTGTAGGGGATGTGTACCCGGTACTCCCGCAAAACCGGAGAAAATTGTTCTTCACTGATGTTAACCGTGTTACGGTAATTTTCCGGGTCACAACGTCCGGGCTTATAGAAATCTCTCGGCGCGTTCGGCTCACAGGTGCAGGCCAGGCTGGTCTCCCCCTTCATAATCATGTCTTCCAGCAGCAGCAGCGTTAGTGGCTCGTTGGGGTCCATATCGTCCACATTCAGATGCCTCAGCACATGCGGCTGAAAAGGCTGAATCACATTGCCTTCAGCATCCAGAATGCTGTTAACCACCGTAGGCTGATACAGCGTGCCGCCGTTAGCAATAGATGCCACCGACGCGATCAACTGTAATGGTGTAGTCGTCACATAACCCTGACCAAAGGCCGCGTTATAGGTGTCGCCCGTAGACCAGTTCTCGCCATAAATACGGCGCTTCCAGTCTGCATCCGGCATCCGCCCGGCCAGTTCGCCCGGCAGTTCCACACCCAGCTCCGTGCCAATGCCAAAGGCCGTCGCATAACGGAACAGGTCGTTAATACCCAGCCCGCCCGGCTTGAGCACCTGCGGCGAAAGTTCCGGGTTGCCGCCACCGATCTGATAAAAATACACGTCACAGCTCTGCGCGATACCGCCGATCATATTCAGCGCGCCATGCCCCTCACGATTCCAGCACACGAAATTCTGTGCGGCAGCAATATCATTAGGCGCGTAACGGTTAGGCAGCACCAGGTTGCCCCCGTCGAACAACAGGGTTTCCGGGCGAATCACGTCTTCTTCAAGCACACCCACCGCGCTCAGCACTTTCCAGACTGACCCCGGCGCATACAACGAGCTGATGGCATGATTCACCAGCGGGGTGCGCGGGTTATTATACACTTCCAGATAATACTGGTAATCAATATTGCGGGCGAAACGACTGTTATCATAAGTCGGCCAGCTCACCATCGCCAGCACTTCACCCGTCTGCGGGTTCATGGCGATCACCACCCCAGACTCCGTACGGATACGCCCCTCAGTGGTATTGACAAAGACAATACGGTTTTCCAGTGCGGTTTGCGCCGCCCGCTGCAAGTCACTGTCAATCGTCAGCCGCACGTTCTGGCCGGGCACAGACGGCACCTGTTCGATGATATTGACCACCTCGCCCGCCACATCCACCTCACGCAGTTCACGTCCACGCTGGCCGCTGAGGATGCTCTCCAGGAAAAACTCGACCCCCGAATAGCCGATCCGGTCATAAGCCGGGTTGTAACCCAGTTCGCGCAGCGCCCCGGCTTCCTCCGGGCCAATCGGCCCCATATAGCCCACCACCTGCGAGGTCAGCATCCCCGTGGGGTATTCCCGCACCCCAATCGGGACGATGTTGACCCCCGGTAGCGTCACCCGTTCTTCCAGGATTTGCATCGCCACATGCAGGTCTACGTCCTCGGCGATAGTCACTTCGCGGAACGGCGCGATACCCTCACCTTCCGCCACCAGTTCCTCAATACTGCGCACTCCACGCCCGGCGGCCAGCGCCGCCGTAGGCGGCACATTCACCAGCGCCGACAGGCGGTTGAAAATTTCCAGCTCGCTCGCCCTGGGGACTGCTGCCGGGATCACGGTCACATTAAAAGCAGGTACATTCCCTGCCAGAGTTCTCCCATAACGGTCAAAGATCACCCCACGGGTGGAAGCCAGTGGCAGTTCGCTCAGCCGGTTCTCATCAGCGCGAAGCTGCCATGTATTGGTCTGCACCAGCGAAAGGTCATACATACGCACGGAAAACAGCAGGAAAATGGCGAAGATCACCCCCTGGAGGAACGTCAAGCGCCAACCCTGGAAAGGTATCAAACGCTGCATAAAAAATGCTCCCACACCCGTTTACGTGAAAAAACGCCGATCCTGTGTATAACGACGTTGTATCCGGCGGATAAACCAGTACACCGGCCAGATAAAGAGGAGATTATAGACCATTGTCGGAAGGATGACATAGGTGAAATCACTTATGAGGTCTACCGGAGTGCCCATCAGCCACAGCAGGACAAACAACACGCCTTGCTGGATTAACGTACCCACCGCCACCATTCCCGCCAGCAGCAGCAGCCCCACGCTGTAAAGCTGTTCCGTCAGCCGACTCACCAGAAAGACCACCAGCACTATACCGATGGCCGACATGCCTGTTGGCGCAGCCGAGAGCAGATCCTGCATAATGCCCCCCACTATCGCCCAGGTCACGCCCGCTTCCAGCGGCGCATGGACCGACCATGCCAGCACCACCAGGAACACCAGATCAGGGCTGCCCCCCAGGATGCGGAACTGCGGAATCACACCCGATTGCAGCGCCACAGCCAGCGCCAGAATCGGTACACTGAGGTAATTGCCCATACCCGCCTAATTTTCGGTTTCGCTCTGGAAGATAGAGAAGTCCACTGGCTGAAAACTTGTCATGACCAGCACAAATTCCAGCGTGTCAAAGTTAATCAGGCTCGTGATATCGGCCTCCTGGTAAAGTTCGGCCTCACGCTGGTACACACTCGTCACAATGCCTAGCGTCAGATTAGGGGGGAAATTGCCGCCTAGCCCGGAAGTCACCACCAGATCACCCACCGTGATTGTCTGCCCCAGGGAGATCAGCGACATCCGCAAATTACCACTGAGCTGCCCCTGTACCGTGCCTTCGACGCGCGTACTTTGCAGCCGTCCGCTCACATAGCTTTGACGATCAGTGATCAGCAGAACACGCGCTGCATTCGCGCTCACATTAATAATGCGCCCTGCCAGTCCCTGCCCGGTCACAACTGGCATTCCCTCGGTAATGCCATCGCGCGCGCCCCGGTTGATAATGATTGTGCGGCGTTGAGCACTGGTATCACTGCCGATCACATCCGCCGTCACAAAGTCCTGATTAGTCACCGCAGTGGTATAATCCAGCAGTTCCGCCAGCCGTTGATAATCGCTGGCGATCTCGCGCAGCTCCACAATTTCAGACTGGAATTGTGCCAGCGTTTCCTCCAGGTCGGCATTACGCTCACGCAGGCGTTGCAGCGTGGCCAGGTCGTTAATGCCGCCGCTCACCGACAGCGCAACATCAGTAAATAACCCCGCCACCACATTGAGCGGCGTGGCCACCAGGCTTTCAATAGGCGCGAGGACTCCTGCCTGGCTCACCAGCATCAACCCTATGCAGAAAAACAGGCTGACCAGCAGAAACACGAGCCGGTTAGAATACCATCTACGCATTGCCCCACCCTGATGATGTTGTATTCACTGCCGGCATTATAGCAAAAAGCCCTGCGGGATAGAACCCAACTGTTGGCGGCGCTAGCCTTTGCCCCGGTGTTCTTCCAGCCACCCCACCGCAAAATCCACCAGCGGCCTCTGTTTCATAAAGCGCACTTCTGCCCGCCCCACGCGCCCGCGCGGGATGTGGTGGGCGGCTTCATAGGCATCGCCCAGTGCTGGAAAATCACTATCATTCAGGTCAAACATCTCATATGCCACCCACTGGCGCACCCCATCCACCTGTATGGCGGAGCCTTCGCGGACAAAATGCTGGGGAATTTCGGCACGGTATTCGGCCAGATGCAGCGAGGTGTTTTTACCATGATCCGGGCCGAGCAGGAAGACATAACCATCCAGCGTATACAGCCTGCCGATGGGCGACTCATCATCAAATAAGCGTTCCAGCGAAGTGTGGTTCGCCAGCAGGTATTCGGCATTGGGGCCACAGGCGGCAAACGAGGCATTCGGATGTGCGCTGCGGATGACCCCCGGCCAGCGCCGGAAAATTTCGGCAGTCACCCCAACCCCCCAGGTCGGGGAGGTCAGCGGGTCATACACAGGCGTATGTTGGCGAATGATCGGCCACCAGTGTTCAGGGACAGGCGGGTGCTTCCAGTGGGCTGGATCATTATTATCGGGCGAAAAGGCAGGCATCATCAAAGTGCCGGATGGCGTGAGGACATGCAGCAGCGCGTGAATGATGGTGGCAGCACCCCCCGCAATCCAGCCCAGCGCGCTCATCTGCGTGTGGACGATCACTGTCTGCCCGGCGGCCAGCCCGCACGCGGCGAACTGCTCCACCAGCGACTCGATAGTGAGCGGCAGTGCGTCAGGATGAATAGTATCTGCTTCAGGCATGAGATTTTCTCCGGGCGGCCTGCCTCAAATCAATGATGGGTGCTGCCGCGCTCCAGACCCACCAGCAGTCGCCGCAGGTTGTTGTAGTCTTCCAATACCCGTCCTGCCCCGCGGGCCACACAGGTCATCGGGTCTTCGGCCATCCACACACGGATATTCACTTCCTCGGCCATACGCTCCGGCAGCCCCTTCAACTGACTGCCACCGCCCGCCATACAGATACCGCTTTCCATCAGGTCGGCCACCAGTTCCGGTGGGGTATCGTCCAGCGCGTCTTTTACCGTATCGATCAGAATATCCACCGAGCCGGAAATCGCCTCACGGATTTCGATAGAGCTGACTTCGACAGCGGACGGTAAACCTGTCACCAGGTTACGCCCCTTGACTGACATCACCCGCTCTTGCGGCAGTGCATAGGCCGAGCCAATTTCCATCTTCACCTTCTCCGCCGTCGGTTCACCAATCAGCAGGTTATGCTTCGTACGCATATACTGCACGATATCCTCGTCCATCTCGTCACCCGCCACCCGGATCGAACGGCTGATCACGATCCCGCCCAGCGAGAACAGCGCGACTTCTGTCGTGCCACCGCCAATATCGATAATCATGCTGCCCCGTGTTTCCTGCACGGGCAGCCCCGCGCCAATAGCCGCAGCGACAGGTTCTTCAATCAGGTAAGCTTCACGCGCTCCGGCGCTGATCGCCGCATCAAATACGGCGCGCTTTTCCACCTCGGTCACACCGCTGGGGATGCCCACCACCACACGCGGACGCGGGATAGGCACCCACGACTGTTCATGCGCTTTGGCGATGAGATGATGCAGCATCGCCTCGGTCACTTCAAACTCGCTGATGACACCATCGCGCAGCGGGCGCACCACCATGATGTCTTTGGGGTTTTTGCTCCACATTTCCTTTGCCCGTGCGCCGACTTCAATCGGGCGGCGCGTTTTCTTCTCGATGGCGACGAATGACGGCTCATTGATGACGATACCCTTGCCCCGCACACTCACCAGTGTGTTCGCGGTGCCCAGGTCTATGCCGATGTCCAAGGAAAATAAGCCGAGAAAATAATCCAGTGGGCTTAACACGCAGAACTCCTAACGGCAACGAACAGCGCGGCATTATAACATGGGCCAGGGGGAATGGAAAACCACCACCGCGCCGCCACGAGTTTGGCTATAATAACCCCATTTGCAGGGATTTTCCTTATGTCGCTGCTGGAAACCACTTACCAGACCTTCCTGAGACATAATTTACTGCCCCCCACCGCGAAATTGGTGGTAGGGGTTTCCGGCGGGGCGGATTCCCTGGCGCTGCTGCACCTGCTGTATCAACTGCGCCATCGTGGCGGTTGGCAGCTCCACGCTGCTACGCTCGACCACGGCCTGCGCGGGCAGGCTGGTGCAGACGATGTAACCTTCGTCGTGCACACCTGTCGTGCATGGGACATCCCGGTCACTGCCGGGCAGGTGGACGTGCTCGTTCTGTCACATCAGCGCGGCCGCGGGATCGAAGAAACCGCCCGCGCCGCCCGTTACGATTTCCTGGCGACCACCGCCCGCCAGATCGGCGCGCGGCACATCGCCGTCGCCCATCATGCCGACGACCAGGCCGAAACCATCCTCCTTCACCTGATACGCGGATCAGGGTTGCAAGGTCTCAGCGGCATGGAGTTCCGCCTGCCCCTGCCCGGCTACCCAGACCTGCTGCTTATCCGCCCGCTGCTTGCCGTCACCCGCCGCCAGATCGAGGCCTATTGCGCCGATCATGCGCTGCACCCCCGTCAGGACAGCACCAACCTTGACACGAATTACCTGCGCAATCGGCTGCGTCTGGAAACACTGCCCCACCTGCGCCAGTTGAACCCACAGATCGAGCGCGCACTGTTGCAGATGGCGGATACGGCAGCCCTAGAAGCCAGCTATCTTGCCCAGCAGTTGGCGCAGGTCACTGCCTACCATATTCAGAAGGAAGACAGACGTATCCTGATCACACGTGAAGTCTTTCGCCGTATGCATCCCGCCCTCCAGCGGCGTTTTATCTATGACTGCGCGCGCGCACTGGGCAGCACCGAGACCAGTTACGACCACATCCTCCACGCCCTGGAGACAGGCGCGCAGGGCGAAGTGGGCGCAGAAGCACGCCTGCCCGGCAAGCTGCGCCTGCGCGTGACTTACACCTCAGTCATGATCGAGCATGAGAATGCGCCTCCACTGCCCTATGATGGCCCTTTGCTGGCAGGCGGTGATGAAATTACCGTCCCCATTCCCGGCCTCACCCCTCTGCCCGGCACACAATGGACGTTACAGATTAGTAACATCCCGCTGCCTGATTCACAGCCCTTAATGCTTCCGGCAGGCGCGGCAGTCAGCCTGCGCACCCGGCGCGCGGGGGATCGTTTCACCCCGTTGGGGATGCGCGGTCAGGGGCAAACGCTGAACAAATGGTTGATTAATCACAAAATTCCGCAGGCAATCCGCGATCAATTGCCCCTGATAATCGTTAATGACACAATTGCCGCCCTGTTTGTGCATAAACAATGGTTTATCAGCCAAAACTTTGCGCTGCGCCAGGACTCGGCCTCCAGCCTTCATTTTCGCTTCACACAAAGCCCGATTAACACCTGAAAATTAATGCAGGTATCCTCAAGGTAGTATTTGCAAAAATAACTTAATTTATGTATGCTGAAGGAAACATTAGGAAACATTAACGAAGCGGGGTGACATGGATGCGACAAACGAAACCGCCCACGTACTGGTTGTCGATGACGAAGGCGCGATTCGCTATTCTGTAAGCAAGACACTCCAGCGTGTAGGCTATAATGTCAATGAGGCTGCAAGCGGCGAAGAAGCGCTGGAAATGATGAGGGCGGATCGCTACGATGTGATCCTGACTGATATTCGTATGCCGGGCCTCACAGGTGTCGAACTCCTCAAGCGTATTAAGGATATCGCCCCGGATGCCATTGTGATTCTTATGACGGGCTACGCTAGCCTGGGCACGGCAGTGGAAGCACTCCGCCTGGGCGCGCATGATTATCTCATTAAGCCCAGTTCCAGCCAGGACATCCGTCAGAGTGTCGCGCGGGGCATTGAGCGTGCGCGCAACCTCAAACGCCGTCGCGCCCTACTGGATGCCATTCGCAGCAATGTCAGCGAACTCACCCGCAGCGATGCCGATGTGGTAAAGGCTCTCTTCGATGACAACGACGAGATGGACGAGCCGCTGCGCATCGAAGAACCCTCCACCGAGAGCATGAGCAGTAACATGACTCTGGGGCCGCTCACCATCTATCCCGGACGTTACCAGATTGCGGTCGGGGATCGCCCGATTGATCTTACGCCTACCGAGTTTGACCTTCTGCTGTATCTGGCAGCCCATCGCGGGCGTGTAGTCTCCTGTCATGAACTGGTGCGCGAGGTACGCGGCTATACTGTCGATGAGGCTGAGGCGCGTGAGGTCATCCGTCCCCACGTCAGCAATCTCCGCCGTAAGCTCAAGCAGGCCGGGCAGGATGCCGATCTGATCGTCAACGTGCGCGGCATTGGCTACCGCCTCAGCGAACATAATTAGGTTTCAGCAATCTCCGTGACACGTTAAACTCTGGGGCGGGTTTACGACCCGCCCAAACCCATAAACAGACCACTAACAACAGATAGGTTCACCTTGCTCAAAATAAATCGTGTCGTTCTGCTGTTCACTTTATGCGCGTTCATAACATCCGTTCAGGCTCAAACACCCACCATCGAGGAACGTATCGCCGCCATGACGCTGGAACAGCGCGTCGGCCAGATGTTTATCGCCACCCTGCACGGCTCGGTGCTGACCGAAGTCGGACGCGATTTTCTCCAGCGCTGGCAGCCCGGCGGCCTGGTGTTGTTTTCCTCTAATGTCACCACGCCAGAGGGCATCACCGCGCTCACCAACAACTACCAGCAGACCATGCAGAACCTGGGTGCTGCGCCCCTGCTGATCGCTATCGACCAGGAAGGCGGGCTGGTACAGCGCCTGACCGAAGGCTTTACCCAGCTTCCCGGCCCCCTGATTTTGACCGCCGCCAGCACCACCGACGCGACCTATAATGTAGGCGCAATGGTAGCGGAGGAGCTGCGTGCGGTGGGCATCAACATGAATCTCGCGCCAGTGGCCGACCTGGAAACCAACCTTGATAATCCAATTATTTTTCGACGTTCCTTTGGCAATGATGCCCAGGTCGCCGGGCAGGCCATCGCCAGCTACGTCCACGGCCTCCAGGATAACGGCATCCTGGCCACCCTGAAGCACTTCCCCGGCCATGGCGACACCCGCGAAGACTCCCATGGCGAGCTGCCCACCGTGCGGCTTGACCGGGAACGATTGGAAACCGTCGAAATCGCCGCTTTCCAGCCCGGTATCCAGGCACAGGCAGCAGCGGTATTGGTGGCGCACATCTGGTACAGCGCGCTGGAACCGCTGCCCGGTGTCCCTGCCAGCCTGTCACAACCCATCGTCAGTGGCATTCTGCGGGATACGTTGGGGCATGAAGGCATCGCCATGACCGATGCCATAGATATGAGCGCGGTAGACCTCAACTTCAGCTATGAGCAGGCCGCGCTCATGGCGGTCAACGCCGGGCTGGACATCATCACCGCCGGGCCCAGTATCAACCTGCAAGTGCAGGAACGCATGATGCAGGCTGTGCTGGATGCCGCCCGTAACGGCGACATCAGCGAAGACCGGATCAACGAATCCGTGTATCGCATCCTGAGTGTGAAGGAGCGCTTCGGCCTGTTCGACTGGCAGCCGCTGGAGGTGAATACAGCCTCGCAGCGCGTCAATACTGAAGCCCATGCCGCGGTCATTGATGAACTGTTCCGTGCGGGAACCACTGTCGCCTATGACCGCAATAACCTGCTGCCGTTGAGCGAGGAACGCAGCACAGCCATCATCTTCCTGGCCACCCGTTACCAGATTCAGCAGGAATGCAGCCAGTACGCGACCAATATCCGTTGGGTGGGTGTGAGTGATAACCCCTCCGCCGATGAGATCGGCTGGGCGCGGGAAGCGGCCAATGCCAGCGAAGTCGCGGTCGTCTTTACACAGAACGCCTACAACACGCCGGAACAGCAGGCACTCGTCAACGCCCTGCCTGCCGAAAAGACGGTGGCCGTGGCCATCTTCTCGCCCTATGACTGGCGCACCTATCCCGATGTTGCCGCCTTCGTCGCCACCTACAGCCCCATGCGCCCGGCAGTCCCCGCCGCCTGTGCGGTGCTGTTCGGTGCGATCCCGGCACAGGGGCAGCTTTCCGTCACGCTTGCGCCGGAACTTCCGGCGGGTTCTCGCGTACAGTATTGAGGGAAAACCAGATGTTGAAAACATCTTTTGGTCTACCTGCGAAAGCCATCCAGGCATTTTGCCAGCGCTGGCATGGCAAGTCGTCAGGAACGAAATCCCTGCACTTATAAAGAACATGGAACCGCCGATCCCACCAGCAGATCATGAATAAATCAACTGCTCACGCTTGTCTACCGCCCCGTTTTCGGGTTAACTTAATGGTGAACAGAGTTACGATAGGACAACACGCGCTATGGGAACACTGAACCCCGATCTGCTTTCCAAAGAACTCGACGCGGTAATGAACGATGCCGTGAAGTTGAAAGACGAATATCGCAAGCCGACCATCATGCCGGAACTGGTGCTGCTGGCCCTGCTGCGCAAGCCGGAAACCGCCGCCGCCCGCCTGCTGAGCGTGTTCCAGAGCAGCCGCGGCGTAGACCTTCAGCGCCTTGACCGCCAGACACATCTCGCCGTCGAGGGTCGCCGTGATCAGAATGGCAACCTGGACTTTATCGCGGCGGGCAACCGCAGCGTGCCGCTTTCGCGCCAGACCATCATCATGCTTGACGATGCGCTCAGCGTCGCCAATTCCAACGACGAAACCCGTGTCGATAGTGATCATGTGCTGCTCGTGCTTTCCGAAAGTGCCATGAGTACCAGCGGCCTGCTGCGCCAGCATGGCATCACCCCCAAGGCAATCCAGGATATTCTAGGGGATCGCCAGCAGTACGGCGGCAAGACCACCACCAGTACCACTCAGGATTACGTCGCCGGGGCAAAAACGGGTGAACTGCGCGCGGTCTACTTCCGCGAGGAACTGCTGCGCGATATGCTGAATATCATCACCCAGGCCGTGAACCGCCACATCATCCTGCTGGGGCCGGATGGTGTCGGCAAGCGCACACTGGGTTACAGTCTCGCCCTGCTTATGTCCGAGGGTAAAGGCCCCAACGGGCTGAGCAGTCTCGTGCAGGTCGATGAAACCGCCCTGCTGGATAACGACCACAACGCCATCCGTGCCGGATTGAGCAAGGCCAAAGGCGGTATCCTGTTCATCCCCCATCTGCACCGCTTCTTCGGCGGCCCCATCAGGGCCGACTTCAGCAAGGCCACACCCCTCATTCAGAAAGCCTTTTTGGATGAAGACCCCGTGATTATCGCCACCACTAACGAGGTCGAGTACAACTCGCGGCTGGCCAATGTCATGACCATCACCGAAAACAGCCAGATTCTGCGTGTGCCAGAGCCGTCAGTCGAGGAAACCATCGAAATCCTCAGGATCATGAAGCCGCATATGGAAGCGGATTACGACCTGACGATCAACGAGAACGCGCTGCCCCTGGCGACCCGCCTCGCTAAGCGCTACCTGGGCGCGACCCCGCTGCCACGCAGCGCCGAGCATCTGCTGCACCGCACCGCCGCCATGGTCAGCATGAGCCGTCAGGCGCATCTGGCCTTTAAACCGAATATC
>JBGSXK010000603.1:0-7177 GCA_041751455.1 Anaerolineae bacterium | reverse complement strand
ATTTTGTCTATGTCTATACCAAAGATAACGTTCTGCTGCTGCTCAGCCCTAACCTGACCACCGATGAGGCGACGGCCTACCGCACGGCCTTCGAAAACCTGCCCTGACTTTCACAGCGCAATAGACCATACAGGCAGGTCATAACCGTTGCGCTGGAAGCCGAAACGGGCATAAAGCTGCTGCGAGCGGATATTGCCGATCTGCGTATTTACTGTCATGGTGTAAACCCGACGCTTGAAGAAGCGGCGCAGGGCATCATCCAGCAGCGCGCTGCCCACACCCTGCCCCTGTGCTCCTGGTAGTACCGCCAGCCGGGCCAGATGCGCGCCATCGCGGTAAACGGTGGAGATTTGATAGCCCACAAGGTTTTCCTCGTGGAGTGCGACAGTATAACTGCTGGCGATGCGGGTGGCGAGGCGCAGCTCATCCAGCGTAAGCTGCCAGGGTGGGGCAAATGCCTGCTGATCGACAGCCATAATATCTTGCAGATCAGTCACGCGCATAAAGCGGATTGTCACCCCGGCTGGCCGTAGTACCGGCAGCGCTTCGCCGTCGCGCCGCATCGTGATAATTTCCTCCTGGAAGTGAAACCCCAGGTGAAGGAGTGTATGTTCCACCCAACTGCGTGTGACCAGTACAGAGACAATGCGGGTATCCATCCGGTGCAGCTCGCTAGCCATGTTTTCCCATAAAGCACCCATGATTTCTTCGCCCGGCATATGGTCATGAAGCACCGCCAGCCGGAACCAGGTGGTGTGGTTGAGGGGGGCGGCGACACCCAGCACGCCCACCAGACGCTGTTGCTGCCATGCCAGCCGCACTGGGGATTGGGTGGTATCCAGCCAATCGCTGACATCCCGCCAGTCCAGGTGAGTGTGAACCTGATAATGCCGGAACAGCAGATCATCAAGCGACTGGCGGTAGCGCCGCTCGAAAGGGGTAATAACAATCTCTGACATTGCTAACGATTGATGCGCGAGGGGTAGTCCGGCCCCATGAAACCGAGAATATGACAGCGGCGCTTGTCCATCAGGCGGATAGAGATGCGTCGATCTACGTCCTCAATGGTTTTTGAGGTGGTAATGACTGTCGGCATCTGCGCCATGTAGCGATATTCAATGATCTGGAAGAGCTTTTCTTTGGCCCACGGAGAGGCGTTTTCGGTATTCAGATCATCCAGAATCAAAAGCGCAGCACTGCGGATCAATTGAAAGCGCTGGTCGAATGATGAGACGGACTTGGGGTTAAACGTGCTGCGCAGGTAGTCCAGCAGGTCAGGTATAGTGAGGAACAGGGCGGGTTGGTTGCGATCAAGATGATAGTTGGCAATGGCAGCGGCCAGGTGTGTCTTACCAAAACCATAAGGCCCCATCAGCACCAGCCAGCCCTGCGGCTGCTGCGCATACTCATAGACCCTGCTGTGTAGAAACTCAAGATGCTTGCGTTCCTCTGATTTCAGTTTAGTCCGTAGATCAAAGCTCTCAAAGGTCATATCACGATACAGCGTCATATCCCCCAGCTTGTCCTGCTGGTTTTGCACCGGGGAGCGATAATCGGGCGCGGTGATCTTTACACGACGTATGATGCCTTCATCCATCAGGCGGCTGCGGATACGCGGATCAAGCGTGTCCGGGTCGATATTGGTGGTGATGATCGTCGTTAAGCGTTTGCTGTAGCGATGATTCAGCAGTTGAAATAGCTTCTCTTCTGCCCACTGGCTGGGGTTCTCTGCCCCCAGGTCATCCAGAATCAACACCTGTGCGTCACGGATACGATCAAACATCTCGTCATAACCGACCTCAGACGTGGGGCCGTAAGTGCTGCGCAGATAATCCAGCAGGTCAGGCGTGGTCATAAACAGCACGAAATCACCATACCGGAGCCGCTCATTACCTACTGCCGCTGCCAGATGGGTTTTGCCACAGCCATAAGTGCCTTCCAGCAGCAGCCAGCCATCTGGCTCATGGGCGAACTGATAAGCAGTGCGATAGGCGTATTCCAGTGATGCAGCCTCGGACGGGCTGACACTGAGGGGGGCAGGATTGAAGTTCTGGAAGGTTTTATGTTCGTAAGCCTCCAGATTGCTCATTTTGCGCAAGCGCTCGCGGCGTACCTCGTCTAGCTCAATCGGGTTATTAGGACAGCGGAACAGCTTGCCAAAATCTTCATGGCCGACAGGTACATCGTAGCTGATCAGCCCCAGGCCGCCGCAAAGTGGCACCTTTCCACAGATATGACAGGTACTCTCATTCGTCATCGGGTTTGTAGGTGACGAAGGCGGCAAATTGCCCGGAGATATACCTTGCGCTATCCTGTTCATCGTATTTTTCCAGGCGTCCATCATCTTTTCCGTTGGTTTGCCATCGTTCAAGTATAGCACGAATGTAACGCCAGTTACGTGCGTTGCGTTCTACCGCGATCTGTATCGCCTCTTCCAGCCACGCTGGTGGATACTCTGTCCCGGCATCCTTCAGCCTTTCGGCGATCATCGGCGTGAGCGGGCCGATATTATCCTCGTAAAGCTGGAAGATGGTGGGGCGGGTGGGCAGTACCTCCACCGGGTTATGCAGGTCGCCGGGTTTCCAGCCACCTTGCTGGATTTTCTCGACAGCCTCACGCCCGCGCGGTGTATTGGCGAAATAGAGAGTGTCGGTGCTGTCTGTCTGGCTGATCTCCGCAAACAGCAGGATGCCATGCTCTATGGCCTGTTGCAGCGCCAGATCAAGCACCACATCAGTGTCAGCTTCGGGATAAATCACCTGCAGGCCGTTCATTAACCCACTGCTGCTGGCAAAATCACGGCGGCGCAGATAGCGAAAATCACCCTCTTTCTGATGCAGTGCCCACAACGCAAATAACGTAATTTTCAGCTCCGCCAGGTCATCAACCAGCGGCAGCAGGTCGCTGAAAAAGCCCTCCGGCAGCCAGACTTTGCGCTCCTCGCCATTTTTGAAGCCGTTAAACTTGTGCATCAGCCTCGTCTCAGGTCTATGTTCTGCGCGCGCGCATCCAGAAAGCGAGTAATGGTTTTATCAAAGTACAGCGAAACTGTATCCGTAGGCCCATTACGATGTTTGGCAACGATGATCTCGGCCTGATTAGGGGTCTCGGTGGCTTCATTATAGACTTCATCACGATACAGGAAAATCACTAAATCTGCGTCCTGCTCGATAGAACCCGATTCCCTCAGGTCACTCAACTGCGGACGCTTATCCTGCCGCTGCTCCACCGCCCGCGAAAGCTGTGCCGCAGAGAACACAGGGATGTTCATTTCGCGTGCCAGTTCTTTCAGGTGGCGGCTGATATAGCTGATCTCCTGCACACGGTTGTTCTCGTAAACACCGCCTGAGTTCATCAACTGCATATAATCGACAATCACCAGATCAAGACCATGTTCGCGCGCCATTCGGCGACACTTGGTCCGCATTTGCAGCGGTGTCATAGCGGGTGAATCGTCAATAAAAATATTATATTTGCTCAGGCGACCTACCGCCTCCACCAACCGCGACCATTCATTATTATCTACCTGACCCAGCCGTAAGCGCTGCATATTGATGCCTGTTTCCATCGACACCATGCGCTGGACAATCTGCTCAATGCCCATTTCCATCGTAAAAATGGCGATGCGTTTATCATAACGGGCGGCATTCAGCACTACCGACAGGAGGAACGATGTTTTTCCCATCCCCGGGCGACCGGCGAAGATCAGCAGGTCAGACTTTTGCAGGCCGCCCAGCAGGGCATCCAGCGAGCGAAAGCCGGTTGGCAAACCGAGCGCCTGATCCTGGTTATTCATCAGGTGTTCAATGCGCCCGAAGTATTCCCCAATCGCATCCTTCATAGAGATAAGAGCGCGTTTTTGCTGGTCTTCCGTCACGTTGAACAGGCGGGTTTCTGCCTCATCAGTGACGCGCTCAATGCTCAGTGCTTCGTCCAGCGCCAGCGCCTTGATTTCTTCGGCAGCGGTGAGCAGGCGGCGGCGGGTGGAGGCGCGCTCTACCAGTCGGCCATAAACCTCCGCATTCGAGGAGGAGGGCGTGTTATTGACCAGTTGCAGCAGGTAAGCTGGCCCGCCGATCTCTTCCAGGTGGCCGATGTCACGCAGTTCCTGGGCGACAGTCAGGTAATCATAATCCTCATTGCGTTCCACAATACGCTCAATGGCATGCCAGATCCATTGATGGCGCAGCAGGAAAAAATCTTCCGCCCGCAGGAAGGACGCCACACTGAAATAGACATTAGTATTGGTTAGTAGTGCCCCCAGCACTGCCTCTTCGGCTTCCTGACTAAAAGGAGCCGCTTGTGTGACGTTAGAAAAAGGATTATTCATGGGTTATGTGTTATCCAATGAAAACAAAACGGCACACGGTAAACCTCGTGCCGTTTAGCTCTATGATCTGTAGAATAAGTTGCCGCCAGCCTGTTTAGTCTTCGTTATCTTCCAGATCGTCCAGATCAAGTGTATCCAGAAAATCGGCGAAGGCGCTCAGGCGGGTTTCATCATGTTCGGGTTCGGCCTCATCCTCAATGTCCAGCTCTTTGATGATGGCCGCTTTGTCCATCACACTCTCCGCCACGAAGATTGGCGCTTTTACACGTACCGCCACCGCAATCGCATCGCTGGAGCGCGAGTCAATCTCAAGCTGCTTGCCTGCGATATCAATTACGATACGGGCATAGAAAATATCATTTCGCAAATCACTGATCAGAATGTGGGCAACTTTGCCGCCCAGTTCACGCACAATGCTTTTCAGCAGGTCATGCGTGTTAGGGCGTTTAACGGGCTGTTCCTGTAATTCAACTGTGATCGCGTCTGCTTCACACTGGCCGATCCAGATCGGCAGAAAGCGGTCGTTATGAATATCTTTTAAGACGATTAGCCGTTCCTGCGACATCAGGCTAACCCGGATACTGTCGATGATGACTTCTATCATAGTTGTTATGCGTTTCTACTTTTCGGTGCGGGTGGTCACCGACCTTATTGACATGACCTCTACAGCGATTATACACTGAAGCCCGCGCAGGGCAAGAATCTTCTCAGAAAACCGTAAATTCGGGCAGGTGATTAGAACATGCAGATTAAAGCAGCATTGTTAACCGGGGCAGGGCAGCGATTTGTGATCGAGACACTCACGTTAGCCGCGCCACAGGCAGGTGAAGTGCTGGTACGCATTGCGGCCAGTGGTGTGTGCCACAGTGATTATCATGTGATGACGGGGACGACGAAGCATCCTGTCCCTTGTGTATGCGGGCATGAAGGCGCAGGCGTGGTCGAGGCGGTTGGGGCAGGAGTCACACGGGTGCAGGTGGGCGACCACGTGGCGCTGAGCTGGGCACCAGACTGCGGCCAGTGTTTCTACTGCCAGCACGGTAAACCTAACCTGTGCGATACTTATACTGCGCCTATCTGGGCAGGCACGATGCTGGACGGTACACCTCGCCTGTCCTGGCAGGGGCAGCCTGTCTATCACTACTGCGGGCTGGCCTGTTTTGCGGAGTACGCTGTGGTGTCGGAGCGAAGCTGTATTCCTGTTCGTAAAGATGTGCCGCTCACGGTGGCTTCGCTGGTGGGTTGTGCGGTAGCGACAGGTGTAGGCGCAGCTTTGTATACTGCCGGGGTGCGCCCCGGCGAGAGTGTAGTGATATATGGCGCGGGCGGCATCGGCCTCAATATTGTACAGGGCGCGGCCCTGTGTGGCGCGGCAACCATTATTACGGTAGACACCAATACAGCGAAAATGCAGATGGCAGGTGACTTCGGCGCGACTCACGCGCTGATGGCCGATGACCATGCCCTGACCGCTATACGTGATCTCACTGGCGGGCGTGGTGCTGACCATGTGTTTGAGGCCGTGGGGCTGCCTTCGGTACAGGAAACCGCATTAGCGGCAGTGCGCCCCGGCGGCACACTGACTCTGGTAGGTTTGTCGCCAATGGGATCGGGTACAAATCTGCCGGGCGCGATTATCACCCGTCAGGAAAAGACGATCAAGGGTAGCTATTATGGTACAGTCAACCCCAGTCGTGATTTTCCACTGCTGCTTGATCTTTATATGGCGGGCAAACTGCAACTGGATAAGCTCATCACTCAGGAATATCCTCTGGAAGCCATCAACACAGCTTATGATGCAATGCTGAGTGGCGGTGTAGCGCGTGGGGTAATCGTATTTTGAGTTTAGCAGTTTATGGAGTGCTTCTGGGGCTGCTGCTGCTGGCAGGCTGTGCCCCGGCACGGGAGGCAGGTGGCCCTAGTCGAAGCGTGGTAACAGGGACAGGCAGCACACTTTATAACTTCGACAGCACTGCAACTTCCTGGGATGTATTTGCCGTGCAGGGCGACCAGGCACTGTTTCGCATCCACGAAGGCGCATTAGAAGGGGCGGTAGTGGCGGATCGGGGTTATATCTGGTCGCTCAATCATGAACAGCATGATAATGTGATTATCAATGCCAGCATTCGTCAGACCGAAGGCAGGCTTGCCAGCGCTTACGGGGTCATCTGCCGGGCAGACGCAGCGGGAAACGGCTACTATTTTCTCATTTCCGGTGATCAGCAGTTCAGCATCAGCGTGGGATCGCCCGCCCGTAATGATCTGTTTCCACTGGTGCCCTGGCAGTATCATAGCGCGCTCCGGCGTGGTTATGTGACTAATACCATACGGGCAGTCTGTGCCGGGGGTTATCTGGCGTTCTTTATCAATGATGTCTTCGTGGCGGAGGCGACAGATCGCGAATTCACGGTGGGGCAGTTAGGAGTCGCGTTGGGCGCGGTGGAACAGACAGCCTGGGTACGTTTTGATGATCTTTTGCTGCGACCAGCCATCCTGCGCGGTGAGCGCTAAACAGAGGCGACCTGCCTGGCCGCCTCTGCCTGAACAACTGTGCATGTTTACTATTGCGGAATAATCAAAACCTGCCCGACATCCAGTCGGTTCGGGTTCGCCAGTTGATTGGCCTGCTGGATGGCCGAAACTGTGGTATTGAAACGGGTGGCAATCGTAAAAAGGGTGTCGCCCGACTGCACAGTATAGCTTTGCTGGCCGCCCGTGCTTGCCGGTACAGTGGCCTGCGCAGACTGCGGTGGCGGCACTGTCGGCTGTGCCTGTACCTGCCCGCTGCCTGTGTCACAGGCAGGCAGCACAAGTCGCTGTCCGATCTGCAAAACGGGGTTCTCCCCA
>JBGSXK010000602.1:0-3898 GCA_041751455.1 Anaerolineae bacterium | reverse complement strand
GTCTCGGCCTGCCGGGGCAGGCCGATGAGAAACGCGCTGGAGTCGGGATACCAGTAGACAGGCGGGAACGCCAGACCGTGACCTATACCGATGGCGCTGTAATGTTCTAACGCCAGCGGGTGCTGTGCGTTCGTTTGCGTATCCCAGACGGAAAGTCGGCGCTGACCTTCGATCACGGCATAAGCGCCATCGGGCGAAAAGGTCAACTGGCCGCCTTCACCCTGGGGCAGGATACTGGTGATTTCCCCGCTGAGCGCATCGACAACCCACAGATCATCGGGGATCGGTTCGTGGATGCCTTCGCCGCTGTAATAGACACGGGTGTTGAACGCCAGCCTGTTCGTTCCCGGTATCCATGCTAGTTGCAGCGGGCCATACCCGGCGGCTCCTTCTTCGCTGCGCATCTGCGCGAAATCCTCCGGCCTCACCAGCACCCGTGCCGCCGCCGCCCCGGTGGTAAGGGTGGCCGCGATGGCGTAGTTGTACGCATCCATCTGCTGGATGTAGGCTAAGCGGGTTGCATCACTGCTCAGGATTGGGTTTTCAATACCCGGCACTGTAGTGGAGGCGCTGACCGCCATACCATCCCGTGCACGGTAATTTGTGACGATCAGGTCGCCGTACTGCTCAAAGTAGGGCAGTGTGTGTTCCTGTAATACAGGCGCTTTTGTGACCGGGCACCACGAAGGCAGATCATTCTGCGCCTGCGCCGGGGAAATGAACAGAAAGATGGACATCAGGAGCAACACCATAGGATTTTCCTCTCGGCGGGCTTTTACTGCCAGATACGAAGATCATAATCCCGTCCTCCTTGCTCACCCCGACGCACCTGTGCTGTTTACCCTGCGTCTGCTCCACCGCTCTCCTATCGCTCATCTGCTATTTATATGCGGCTAAGTCAGGATATAATCATGATTGTGTATAATTGCACAATTTCACAGCCTGAGAAAGTTTACGCTTATGCCCGCTCCGATCCTCCTGCGCCTGGCCCGACGTTATATCAGCCGCCGTTTTTTACAGAGCTTATTGTTTGTGCTGGGGGTGGCGCTGGGGGTAGCCATGGTTATCGCCATCGATCTTGCCAACACCTCCGCCAGTCGTGCTTTTGACCTGAGCACCGAAAGTGTTACGGGCAAGGCCACGCATCAGATCAGCGGCGGGCCGGGTGGGCTGCCCACTGATGTCTACACACGGCTGCGGCTGGAGCTGGGCCTGCGCGAGGTCGCGCCTGTTGTGAGCGATTATGTACGTGCGGTGAACCTGGGCGATCAGCCTTTGCGTTTGCTGGGGGTGGATGTGTTCGCAGAGCCGCCCTTCCGCAGTTATCTGGAAACAGTCGAAGTGCTGGGGGAGAACCCGCAGAACACCTTCGAGGCGCTGAATGCGTTCATCGCAGAGCCGAACACAGTGCTGATGAGCGCGACGCTGGCGAACCGTTTCGGTGTTCAACCGGGGGATACGATTACGCTGCGTCCCGGCGACAGCTTTGTCGAGGTGCGCGTGGTGGGGGTGCTGCAAGCGGATGATCGTGTGAGCATACAGGCGCTGGATGATCTGCTGCTGACTGATATCGCCACCGCGCAGGAAATCGTGGGCAGGCCGGGCAACCTCACACGAATTGACCTGATTCTGCCGCCTGATTATGACATGGCGCAGATCACTGCGCTGCTGCCGGTGGGTGCAGTCCTCAACAGTACGCGGGAGACGAGTGGCACACTCCAGCAGATGACCGCCGCCTTTGAACTCAACTTACAGGCGCTCAGTCTGCTGGCGCTGGTGGTAGGCGTGTTCCTGATCTATAACACGGTGACGTTCAGCGTGATTCAGCGCCGTCCGGTGATCGGCACGCTGCGGGCGCTGGGGGCGACTCGTGAGCAGGTTTTTATGCTTATCCTGGGCGAAGCCTTTATCCTGGGGCTGGTGGGTACTGTGCTGGGCCTGGGGTTGGGGATTATCTTCGGACGTGGCGCGGTGGGGCTGGTATCGCAGACCATCAGCGATCTTTATTATACGGTCAATGTACAGAGCATTACCCTCGCGCCGTTCACCCTGGTCAAGGGCGCGGCGATTGGACTGCTGGCGAGTGTGCTGGCGGCAGTTGTGCCTTCTTACGAAGCGACCCGCACCCCGCCCGCCGGGGTACTGCGCCGCAGTGATGTCGAGCAGCGGGCGGTGAAGCTGGTGCCCTATATGACTGCTGTGGCGGTGGTGCTGAACATCATGGGTTATCTGCTGCTGCAATTGCCCACGCAGAGTATTGTTGTCGGGTTTATCGCCCTGTTTGCGATTGTCTTTGGCGGGGCATTGTTCACGCCAGTAGTGCTGCTGGTGCTGATGCATGTCCTGGCACCGCTGACAAACTGGATTTTTGGAGTCCTGGGGCGGATGGCTCCGCGCGCGGTGGTGCGCTCGCTCAGCCGTACCTCGGTGGCCGTCGCCGCGCTGACCGTCGCGGTCAGTGTCATTGTAGGGGTCAGCGTTATGATCGGCAGCTTCCGCAATAGTGTGGCGGACTGGCTGGATACCACGCTGGGCGCGGATGTGTACATCTCGCCACCACTGCTGGCGGCCAATCGCTCGACTGTTGATGTAGACCCGGCCATTCTGGATCAGATTCGCCAGCTTGAAGGCATCGAGCGTATTGTGACCTCGCGGCAGGTGAGCGTGACCGCGCCGGATTATCCCGATATGCCCCCGGTAAACCTGAACGCGGCGGATGGCGAGGTGACGGCCAGACCGCGCGCCTTTGCCTGGAACACCGCGGGCACAGATTATTTCCCGGCACTGGAAAGTGGCAAAATCATGGTAAGTGAACCATTTGCCTTCCGGCGGGGCATCACACCGCAGAATAACATCCTGCGCCTGCTGACGGATCGGGGGATAGAGACATTTGAAATCGTGGGTGTCTACTACGATTATTCCACCGATCAGGGGTCCGTGTTTATGGAGCAGGAAGTCTATCGCCAATACTATGAAGACCCGTTTATTTCAGCTATCGCGCTGTTTTTGCAGGAGGGGGTGGATGTGAGCGCCACCATTGACCAGTTGCAGCGCGAGACACTGGTGGGTTCAGACCTGAATGCCCAGGCCAATGGTGAGCTGCGGGCGGGGGTGTTCGAAGTCTTCGAGCGGGCATTCACGATTACGATTGCGCTGCGCCTGCTGGCGACACTGGTAGCGTTTATCGGCATCCTCAGCGCGTTGATGTCGCTGCAACTGGAGCATACACGTGAGTATGGTGTGATGCGCGCGACAGGCATGACAGCCCGCCAACTGTGGCGCTACACTCTGATTCAGACCGGGCTGATGGGCACAACTGCCGGGCTGCTGGCGCTGCCGATTGGCATTGTGCTGGCGCTGGTGCTGATCTATGTGATTAATGTACGGTCTTTCGGCTGGACTATGCAGTTTATGCTGCTGCCGGAGTATCTGTTACAGGCGTTTGCGGTGGCGTTTTTCGCGGCACTGGCGGCGGGGATTTATCCGGCGTGGCGTTTGGGCAGGCTGGTCACGGCGCAGGCGCTGCGGGCGGAGTAGGGAGCAGTTCGGCAGGGCTGGTGTGTTCATGGGTTGCTTGCCCCCAACGGCTGTTTATCTGCTTCGTTTCACCTAGAACAGTCGTGCGCGGTGGCAATAGCCCATGCCCGGTGAAGGCGTTATAATCGGCACATTGCTTAACCCAACAGCACTCATGTGAAGGAACTCTCTCATGGCTGAAGACCTGCGCCCCTCCCCTAAGTACAAGCCTGTTTCGCTGTTCGTCACCTGTATGGTGGACGCGATTTACCCCCAGACAGGGGTATCTGTTGTGGAAATCCTGGATCACCTGGGAATAGAAGTGCGCTTCCCGATGGGGCAGACCTGCTGCGGGCAGATGGCCTTTAATTCCGGCTTCTGG
>JBGSXK010000601.1:0-2010 GCA_041751455.1 Anaerolineae bacterium | reverse complement strand
AGCGTCTTTTTGTTATTATGAACCATGACCATCATACCAGAAGGTGTGATGAAAGGAGTTATTAGAAGATGACGGAATACCGTGTTGAAAAAGACTCGCTGGGTGAGGTTAAAGTCCCGGTGAATGCCTATTATGCCGCACAGACCCAGCGTGCAGTGCAGAATTTCCCGGTGAGCGGGTTAAAGCCCTACCCAGCATTTATCTGGAGTATGGCCGTGATTAAGCGCAGCGCTGCCGAGGTACATAAAGACCTGGGGTTGCTGGATGCGAAACTGGCCGATGCCATTATGCAGGCAGCGGATGAGGTTATCGCCGGGAAGCTGAACGATCAATTTGTGGTGGACCCATTCCAGGCTGGGGCGGGCACCAGCCATAACATGAACAGCAATGAGGTGATCGCCAACCGCGCCAACGAAATTCTGGGTTATAAACTGGACGATCCGCAGAAGCCTGTTAACCCTAATGATCACGTGAACATGGCGCAAAGCACCAACGACACCATCCCGACAGCGATTCGGTTGGGGGCATTATGGCGGATGGACGAGATGATCGCCACTTTGCAGCACTGCGCCAATGCCTTCCGCGCCAAAGCTGCCGAGGCCAATGATGTGGTGAAAAGCGGACGGACTCATTTGCAGGATGCTGTGCCGGTGCGGTTGGGGCAGGAATTTGGTGCTTATGCCAAGGCCATCGAGCGTAATATTGATAAGATTCAACAGGCTGCCGAAGGACTTCGGCGGTTGGGGATTGGTGGTACGGCGACGGGCACAGCCTTAAATGCCCACCCGGAATATCACGCGCGGATGGTTACAAAAATCGCCGAACTCACAGGGATTACCGTTTACGAGTCGGATGACCTGTTTGAATCGATGCAGTCCCACCAGGATGCTACTTTTTTCTCTGGCGCGCTGCGTACCGCTGCGCAGGATTTTACCCGTATTGCCAATGATATCCGCCTGCTTTCCAGCGGGCCGACGACTGGCCTGGCGGAGATCACCTGCCCCACAGTACAGCCCGGATCGTCGATCATGCCGGGGAAAGTGAACCCGGTGCTGGCGGAAATGTTGAACATGGCGATGTTTCATGTGATGGGTAATGACCTGACCGTGATGCTGTCATCACAGGCCGGACAGCTTGAATTAAACGTCATGATGCCGATTATCGCGCACAATCTGTTTGAGATGATGCATGTGATGATTGGCTCCATCAATGCCTTCACTGATAAATGTGTGGTGGGGTTGATTATCAACCGCGAGAAGGCGGCAAGCTGGCTGGCAAAGAACCCTATTCTTGTCACTGCGCTTAATCCCATTATCGGTTATCTGAAGGGGGCAGAGGTAGCAAAGAAGTCGCTGGCTGAAGATCGCAGCATCCGTGAAATTGTGGTCGAGCTGGGATATATGACGGAGGAGGAAGCCGACAAAGCGCTGGATGCCTACAAGATGACGGAAGGTGGCATTCAGGGTATTGCAGCCGGGGGATAGACCCTGGGCAGGTTTGTCTTTTGTCGCAGAGGCAGTCATACTGCCTCTGCCGGATACCTTCATTATCCGTTTTATAAGCCCTAAAAAGGTGGTTCAGATGCCTGTATCGCAAGTGGCAAGGGGTTACTACATAGAGTATACTGGTTTGAAAATTACAATCTTTTCTTTCTCTTGCTCTAAAATCACCGAAGGCTCTTAAGCGACCCGTGTCGAGACGAAAGTTAGGAAAATACGACATCCATGAGCGCCTGGGGCGCGGTGGTATGGCGGAAGTTTATAAAGGGTATCATGTTAACCTTGATCGTTATGTGGCGATCAAAGTTCTGCACGCCTTCCTGGCAGATGACCCTGAATTTAAAGACCGCTTTCTGCGCGAAGCACAAAATGTTGCCCGGCTAAAGCACCCCAATATTGTACAGGTGTATGATTTCGACTTTGACCCTGACAGCGAAAGCTATTACATGGTCATGGAGTTGATTGAAGGGCTGACGTTAAAAGAGCGCCTGACAGAGATGTCGGCCAAGAG